>JAHFUF010000769.1 GCA_023265235.1 Blastocatellia bacterium | reverse complement strand
GTTGAGTCTTGCCTAGCTTTTCGTAATGGCAACGTTGCTCCTTCTCTTTTGCCTGACATTTTTTTAGCTCAATCCGAATCTAACCTTTCTCTTGCTGCTTAATACCCGTGAACGGTTACGAGATGAGAAGCATACTTGGATAAATGGTGAGAAACTCTATGCCGCCACCACTGTTGCTCAAGGTCTTATACTTGGTGTTGGTATTGCTCAAAGCGCCAGTACAAATGATTTATTTCAAGCTTATAAAGAGTTTCAAACAGAAGCTTTTGCCATAGACCCAAATTACCAGCCTGAAACTCTCAATACTGATGGCTGGCTACCAACTCAGCAAGCCTGGCAGCAATTATTTCCATCTATCACAATCATACTGTGTTTTCTCCACTCATTTCTTAAGATAGAGAAGCGAGCCAAGCGCTTCAAAGACCTCTTTGATAGCCTCAAACATAAAGCCTGGAATGTCTACCATTGAGATAATCGCTCTGAATTTGCTCAACGCATTCGTCGCTTACGAGAATGGGCTATTGATAATATCCCTCCAACTGATCTGTTGTCTAAAGTACTGGAATTATGCTCTAATTCTGAAATTTTCAAACTCGCTTTTGAGCATCCTTCTGCTTATCGTACTTCTGCCACTTTAGATAGGCTAATGAATTATCAAGATCGCATTCTTTATTCTGCTCAATATTTTCATGGCACTCTGAGCAGTGCCAAACTCTACTTGCGTTCTGCTGCAATGCTTTGGAACTTTCATCCTTATGGAGCCAGAACTCGCTCTACTTTTCCCAATCGCCGTTCTCCTTTTGAGGATCTTAATGGTTTTCGTTATCACGACAATTGGCTTCATAATTTTTTGATTGCCTCTTCTTTAGGCGGCAAAAGCTTTAAACACAAAAAGCGGTAGAAGGAGGTTATTTTCTAGGGGTGATATGACACAAATTCTTGATCCATTAACCGCAGCAAAGCTTTGTACTAATTTTAAGATGAATTTGCATATTTACTTGCAGCAGATACTTTTGCATATGGTCGTCTAACTTTTTAACCTATCCTTAAATTGTTTGCGAAACTTCATTACTTTGGGCGCGACTACTGCCAAACAATAAGGCTGATAACCATTATACTTAAAGTATTCCTGGTGATAGTCTTCAGCAGGATAAAAGGTTGTTGTAGGTGATACTTCTGTAATAATAGGGTCATCCCAAACCTTTTCTTTAGTAAGCTCCTGTATTACTTCTTGAGCAATTTGTTTCTGTTTTTCATTATGATAGAAAATGGCAGAGCGATATTGAGTTCCCATATCAGCACCTTGACGATTTGGTGTTGTAGGGTTATGGGCAGTAAAAAATATTTGCAAAACTTCCTTAAAAGACACTATTTGCGGGTCAAAAGTCACTTGGACAACTTCAGCATGTCCAGTTGTGCCATTACAAACTTGTTTATAGCTAGGGTTTGAAATATTTCCCCCTTCATAACCAGAAATGGCACTTTTTACACCTCGAAGTTCCTGGAAAACCGCTTCAATACACCAAAAGCACCCTCCACCAAGGGTTGCTATTTCCATTTGATTTTGTTGGCTCATAAATTTAATACCTAATATGAAATATTTATTTTAGTAACTTAACAGTAGCATTTTTATTTGCTTTTATGGGAGTATTTTAGCCAGATTTTTAGCCAGTAACACCAAAGCTATTTGTTCCACTTTCCAGGTGCTAGCATATTTAACATACGCACAGGGTTTTTAACCTTTTGATTGCTCATCCAATTATCTGAGCTTGTAATCAGGTCTTTGCCCTCACTGCCTCCTAATAATTGCCCTCGGCGGTAGCGTGTGGCTACTTTATAGAGTTGCATATTTGCCAGTTCAAATTTCTTTTCTGCCAAAATTAAATAATTAATAGCATCTTGGGGGTTTCCTCTTGTTGCTTGAACACCTGCAAGAATTAATTCTGCCCAAGCATCTCCATAAAGAGTTTTTTCTCGCAAAATTCTTTTAGCATTTTTTTCAGCTATTGCAAGGTAAGTATCAGGGCTGGAAACCTCTTTTGAGGCTGCTAAAGCCACTCGTGCTTGTAAATGCAGTGCTTCAATTAATATATTTGGGCTGCTTAACATAAGAGATTTTTTTAAAGCAGGCCAAGTTTGTTTAAGCTGCTCCCAAGTAGCAGTTCCTTTTTCTAAGTAAAGTCCTATATCTCCATAAGCAAGCATTCTCCTATAGCTTTGCATATGAAACCCTCTTTTAGTCCATAAATCACTAGCTTGACTTAATTCTTTATATGCTTTTTCAGGTTCATCCATTACTAAGTATTTGATATAGAGGACGGCAGTTTGTAAGTTTGTCAATACAAATAAGTTACCTCTACCTTGAGCATTTTTAAGTATATCAGAGAGCTTTAGCAAAAATTCTTTTATGTCACCTAGATAAAATAAAATACGTAATGCAAAGGTGATTACACTATCTAATCCACGTAGGGCAAATCCATAGTTTTCTCCTACACATTCTGTTCGTGTTATCTTTTCAGCAATAGAGAAAAATTCCCAAGCTTTTTGCCAATTCCCTTGTCTATATTCAGTAATAGATCCTATAAAATTAATCATAGCGAGCAGTTCAGGTTTATTAACTTTTTTAACTAAAGCTAATGCCATTTCATAAAGTTTTTTGGTTTCGGCTATGTTGCGGTTTCCAGAACGGGAAGAAAAAAAGCTTTCAAAAATTAATGCTCTAGCTAATCTATAAGGTTCACCTGCTTCTAGAGCTAATAGAATGTGTTGAGTTTGAAAATGAAGTGCCTGTATTGGATCAGTGCCGCTAAATAAATCTACAGCCGTCCAACAAACATCTATGCGCATCAAAGTTTCTGGAGGTATTTCTGATTCATTA
>JAHFUF010000147.1 GCA_023265235.1 Blastocatellia bacterium | reverse complement strand
TAAAAGAGAGTGTTGACAAAATAGAGGGGTTTACTAGTGAAACCAAAGAAGCTTTTGACCTTTTTCGACCCTTTACTAACGAAAATCAATATGTTTTTCGCTGTGACAATATTCGTAAGTTAATAGCTAGAGTGTATGAATCAGAGCGTCACTTACTTCCTTGGAAACCTGCAGAACTTGACTGGTATAACTACTGGCTAGAAGTTCATATTCCTGGACTGGAAAAATGGGTATTTCCTACTTTTGAAGAGGACTTAGAAGAAAAACCCAAGAGAGTTTATACTTATCGTGACTTAATTGAGCTATTTGAAACTACTACTAAGCGGCATGCTCGTCGTGTAGCTATGCGTATTGAGCGTGATGGTGTAGAGGAGCGTTATACTTATGCTGAACTACGCGAACTTGCTAATAGGGTTGGTGCTTTCCTTATCAGTCAAAATGTAGCATCTGGTGAACGAATAATGCTACTAGCGGAAAACTCTCCTGAATGGGGAATGTGCTATTTTGGAGCACTTAAAGCTGGGGCAGTATGTATTCCTGTAGACTCTAAATCTACTATAGATGAAATAGTTAACATTTCTCGTTCTGGTACTCCTATAGGAATTATTACTAGCGATGATTTGTTATTAAACAAGTTTTTAGAACTACAGGACAAACTGATTGTCTCAGGGTTGTCCACTCGCATATGGACATTTAATCAAATCTTTAAGTTAACTGACCAAGAAACCGAAGAAAAGAATATTGCTAGGCTACCTAGTCGTATTTCCACTAATGCTATGGCATCGCTAATCTTTACTTCTGGCACTACAGGAGTGCCTAAAGGTGTGATGCTTTCACATAAAAACTTTACTAGCCTAGTGTCAAAGCTTTCTAGTGTTTTTGATTTAAATGAGCATGATGGAATGCTTAGTGTTTTACCTTTACATCACACCTTTGAATTTTCTGCTGGTTTTTTAGTCCCACTTAGTGTTGGAGCGCAAATCACCTACTTACCAGAATTAACAGGAGATGCACTTTCTGATGCCTTGAAGAAACAGTATGTTACAGCAATTGTTGGTGTTCCGGCACTTTGGGAACTCCTTCACCGTCGAATTATGAACAAGTTTTCTGATAAGTCTATTTGGCTAGAACGTACAATGAAAGCCCTAATGGAGGTTAATAGTAAATTGCGTGATAAAACACCGATTAATCTTGGGCCAATAGCCTTTTACCCTGTACACAAAGGGTTGGGTGGTAATATTCGTTACCTAATTAGCGGGGGTTCCGCACTTTCTGAAAATGTACTAAAAGCTTTTCATGGCCTAGGCTTTACCTTATTAGAGGGCTATGGTTTAACAGAGGCTTCACCAGTAATTACAGTAACTCGTCGTGGTAACAAAGTGTTTCCAGGCAGTGTAGGCAAAGCCTTACCAGGGGTTGATGTAATGATTATTAACCCAGATGATCGAGGAGTAGGTGAAGTAGTAGCTAGGGGGCCAAATATAATGCTTGGCTATTACAACAATGATGTGGCAACTAAATCAGTGCTTGTTGATAAATGGTTGCATACAGGTGACTTAGGGCGTATTGATAAAGATGATAACCTTTATTTGATGGGACGTTCTAAGGATGTGATTGTCGATCATAATGGTAAAAATGTCTATCCTGATGAAATAGAAGAGCTTTATGGAAACTATGAGTTTATTAAAGAATTAAGCGTAGTAGGGCTACCTGATGGCTCAGCAGAGCGAGTTGCTTGTTTGGTTGTTCCTGATTATGAACATGATAGCACAATAGCTAGAGATGAAGTACGCTTACGTATTGAAGAGCATTTCCGCCAGGTTTCCTTACCACTGGCTTTCCATAAACGAGTTAAGACCTTGCAATTTACTGATATTGAACTGCCTAGGACTGCTACTCGCAAAGTCAAACGTCGTGAAGTCATAGATATATTTAATAGACTACAAAAGGCTGTTAAAGCTGCGTCTTCAGCGCGTGAAACAGGGGCAGATGATGAACTTGGCTGGATTTTTGATGTTGTAGCATCAGTGTCAAGCAAACCTCGTAGCATGGTTAATATTCATACTAAATTGGGTGAACTAGGCTTTGATAGCTTGATGTATACTGAACTTGGTGTAGCAATTGAGGCTGCTGGAGGTGTTTTCCCTTCAGCCGATGCCCTAGCAGGTGTTACTGATATGCGTGAGCTTGCTGCAATGGTCAAACGTAGTCAATTAGCTCGCCGTGATGAACCAAAGAAAGAAGACGACAAAGAGGATGAACTCTATATTCCACCAGCAGTTGCAGAAATTGGAGGCAAGTTAATAGACCTAGGGCAAACACTACTTTATGAAAGGCTCTTTAACTCTAAATTTAAGGGGCGGGCAAACATTCCTTTACATACCAATTTTATTGTTGCTCCTAATCATTGTTCTCATCTAGATATGGGATTGACTAAAGTTGCTTTAGGAGATGCAGGTAAAGAACTAGTAGCATTAGGCGCGGCAGATTACTTTTTTGATAACAAATATAAACGTGCTTATTTTGAAAACTTCACCAACGTAGTGCCACTAGATCGCAGTGGTTCTTTACGCAAATCCCTGCGGTGGGCAGGACATTTCTTAATGCAAGGCTATAATATGCTGATTTTTCCAGAAGGCACTCGCTCAATATCTGGGGAGTTGCAAGACTTTAAGCCTACTTTGGGCTATTTAGCACTTAATCATAAAATAGGGGTTCTCCCAATGTATTTAGGGGGAACTTATGAGTCTTTACCAAAAGGAACAGTAATTCCTAAAAAGCGCGACCTAGAAGCAATTATTGGCCCGTTTGTTTCCTATGAAGAACTAGAAAAACTAGTTGTTGGAATGCCAAAATCAGAATCATATCGCTTAATTGCTTTTACTATTAAACGGATGGTAGAGAAAATGCGTGATGGTCAAAGTTGTTACTTAAATATTGAAAAAGCACGTAGTGAATGGAAACAGGAGTCTGATAAAGCTGAATTTGTAGGACAAACTCTATAAAGAGAAGGTTTAACAGGACTATGACAGAGACAAAATACTTAACGATAGCAGAACTTGACCAAGGGTTGGACATAATTCGACAATCACCTAAGAATGAAGGTGTATTAGAACTAATTGTGCGACGGCCACAGGTTGATATTAGAGAACTCTTGGAGGTTGGAGAGTTGGATTTGGCTCAAGGACTAGTTGGTGATAATTGGAAAACCCGTGGTAGCTCTCGTACACCTGATCGTTTGTCTCATCCTGATATGCAACTTAATATTATGAATGCTCGTTCGATTGCGCTGATAGCACAAAGCAGAGAGCGTTGGCAGCTTGCTGGGGATCAGTTGTTTATAGATATGGATTTAAGCGAAGAAAATATACCTATTAGAACAAAGCTAGCTCTAGGTTTAGCAATTATTGAAGTTACAAGTACCTCATAATGGTTGTGCTAAGTTTTCAGCACGCTTTGGTCAAGACGCATTAAAATGGGTTAATTCTGCTATAGGAAAGCAACTGCACCTACGTGGCATCAATGCCAAAGTTGTTCAACCAGGGATTATGCATGTTGGTGATATAGTAAAGAAGCTTTAACTTGGAGATAATTTATGGAGTTCCATCCTGTTTGTAAGTTTAGTGACATTGCCCTAGGAGAAGCCAAACCCGCTGTAGTTGCGGGTTATTCAGTAGCAATATTTAATATTCGCGGTAAGCTTTATGCTATTGAAAATATTTGCCCACATATGGCTGCACCCCTAGATGATGGCTCACTAGAGGGAACTAAAGTTACTTGTCGGTTACATTTTTGGGAAGTAGATGTTACTAACGGACAGTGTGTAGCACCTAATAATGGTCATTATGTGACTACTTTTCCAGTTAAAGTAGAAAGAGGCGTAATAAAAGTAGGTATAGAGGAAATAAAAGCAGAAGTCTCTGAAGAAAGCTAAGAATCACTTAGTGAGAAGCAACATTAAACATTATCGGGAATAACAAAAAGTAGGGGCGAACTGTTCGCCCCTACGATGGGATAATGATATTTTATATTTTTCATCAATTTACAAAAAATATTTCCTTATTTCCGATAATGCCTATTACGTAACTACCCGAATTAACTTACCATTATATTCTTTAACAGAGCCTATTTCGCTAGCTTGAATCCCGCGAGAGTTTATTTTATCTAATAAAAGTGCTGCTTTTTCTCCTGCTACACTAATAAGCAAGCCTCCAGCAGTTTGCGGATCAAATAGAACTGATTGGAGTGGTGCTGATATATCAGGAGAAAATTCTACTGTGTCACCTACATAGGTTCGATTGTAGCGATCCCCTTTAGTCTTAATGTTTTCTGCCAGCAATTCAAAAACTTGAGGCATTATAGAAATTTTATTAGCCGTGAGTTGCAAAGTTACATGACTGCCCTTAGCCATTTCATAAGCATGTCCTAGTAATCCAAACCCTGTAATATCAGTAGCGGAATTTACTCCTACTTCTTGCATTGCTTGGGCTGCTAAGCGGTTAGGTTCAGTCATTGCCGCAATTGCTGCCTGCATTGCTTCTTCACTAGCGCGCCCAAACTTGATCCCAGAACTAATAATTCCTGTTCCAAGAGATTTGGTTAAAATTAATTTGTCCCCAGGCTTAGCACCAGAATTAGTAACAACTTTTTGTGGATGAATCAGCCCTGTTATTGCGTAACCAAACTTAAGCTCTGTGTCTTCAACCGTATGGCCACCAACCAAAGTTACACCTACGCTAGCAAGCATTTCTGCACCACCACGTACCACTTCACCAAAAACATCTAACTCTGCGTCTGCTAATGGAAGCCCAAGAATAGCCAGTGCTGTTAGAGGCTCGCCACCCATTGCCCAAACATCGCTTAAAGCATTTACTGCCGCGATTTTGCCAAAAAGGTAAGGGTCGTCCACTACAGGAGTGAAAAAATCTACTGTTTGGACTAATGCTATCTCGTCTGTGAGTTTGTAAACCCCTGCATCATCAGAGGTGTTAAACCCTACCAGCAAGTTGGGATTAGGTGGAAATTTAGGTAAATGGCTCAGAACCTGAGCTAAATCGCGTGGTGCGACCTTGGACGCTCAACCACCACATTTAGCCATTTCTGTTAATCTTAAGTTTTTTTCCTTGAGTTTGAATTCTTCAGACATGTTTTTCTCCAAAATAAATATACTAGCTAGCAATCTAGCATTCGATTAGCTCTTTCAGCAAATCATGCCAGAGTTTTTGCTCTCTAGCTGGGTCTACTAGGTATGTAACCTTAGCGCAGCCATTTTTTAATTCTTGATAAAAAATAGGATCTGTTTCAGCCTTTAAGAGTAGGTTTTTTAGTGTTTCCGTATCCGCTACAGGGAAATAGCCAGGATAGTCTTCTCCTAAAGTTGCTACTAGGCTTGGAATATTAGTAGTTATCACAGGTGTTCCAAGGGCTAATGCTTCACAAAGAACATTTGAACCGCCTTCTAAACGCGAAGTAATACAGACTAGGCTTGCTGAAGCAATGGCTTGTTGAGTTTTTTCATAAGAAAATCCTCCTAAATAATGATAGCGAGAGTTTTCTAGCTCGGCTAATTTTATTCTTTCTAGGTATTCTTGGCTAAGAGGGATACCAATGTGGAAAACTTGGATTTTAGAATCATTAGGTAGGTTTCTAGTTGCTAGAGCAGTACGTAAGGGATCTTTTTCTGGGCGTAGATTAGCAATTACTAAAACGTTGAAATCATCTTGGGAAAACACTTCTAAATAGCTTGTAGGTCGAGGCTGAGGTGCTACTGATTGATAAATAACTCTAGCCTTTTTTCGTAAGTCAGGAGACAGTTCCTCTAATCCCTGATTTTGAAGCACTATTAAGCGGCTTGCCCAATGAAGTGATTGACACGCTTCTTCACTAAATTTGATATGTTGGTAGAGGTCTGTCCCGGTTAATACTATTACTAGAGGGTGATTTGGATAAAGCTCATGAAAACGCTTAATAGAGTTAAAGCTACGCCAGGCATGTAGCGCAATCATAAGGTCTACAGGCTCGTCCCTATACTCTTTACTTATAGTTACTTGATTACCAATATTGGTAAGAATTTGTTCAAGCCTTAGTGCTGTAATATGATTACCATTAATTAAATCAGCACTTGATGGGGTAATAAGTTTGATTTTCATTGTGTAGGGGCGAACCTATGTGTTCGCCCTCTTATTAGGGTTATTAAATTATGACATCCAATTAACGGAAGCCTCAATATTCCATTTGGTAGTGATCTTTTTGGGTTTAGTCCAAAATTCAATAGAACTACGACCAGTAATATCACCAGCCCCAAATTTAGATTCATTCCAACCACCAAAAGAGAATGGTTCACGAGGGACAGGTACACCAACATTAATTCCTACCATGCCCGCGCTAGCACGTTCAATTACATAACGAGCCGTACCACCGCTTTCAGTAAAGACTGAAGCAGCATTTCCATAAGGTGAGCTATTTTCTACTCTTAATGCTTCGTCTACGTCAGAAGTGCGAATAATAACCATTACTGGGCCAAAAACCTCTTCCTGGGCAATTTTCATACTAGGTTTTACATAATCAATTAAAGTTGGGCCAACAAAAAAACCTTCTTCTTTACCAGGAACTAATTGTTTGCGACCATCGACCAAAATTTTTGCTCCCTGTTGTTCTGCTTCGGTGATATAGCTTTCAATACGTACTTTTGCTTCTTTAGAAATTACTGGGCCAATGGATTCACCTAACACCATTGTTTTCATATAAGTAGCCATACGATCAATGATATGGTCAACTTTTCCTACTGCCATCATTACTGAAGCCGCCATACAGCGTTGACCTGCGCAGCCAGACATTGATGCAACAATATTAGACGCACTCATTTCTAGGTCTGCATCAGGCATAACAATTAGGTGGTTTTTCGCGCCTCCTAAAGCCAACACACGTTTTAAGTTATCTGTTCCACGACGATAAACAATCTTTGCTACTTTTGTAGAACCAACAAAACTTATGGCTTCAATTCCTGGATGGTCACAAATAGCTTCAACCGTTTCTCTACCACCATGAACAATATTAAGTACTCCGTCTGGTAGTCCTGCTTCCTTGAGAAGTTCGGCAATACGTCCAGCACTTAAAGGCACTAGTTCAGAAGGTTTTAAGATCATACAATTGCCTAGGGCAAGCGCATTAGGCAACGTCCAGTTGGGCACCATATTAGGAAAATTAAAAGGTGTAATAGAAGCGACCACTCCAATAGGGTATTTTTCAATTCTGCATTCAACGCCACGGCTAACTTCCATAACTTCGCCAGCAACCATTTGGGGCAAAGAACAAGCAAATTCTGTTAATTCGATTGATTTTAAGACCTCAGCTTTTGCTTCACTGTAAATTTTACCATTCTCTTCTGTAATGAGATGGGTTAACTCTTCTATGTGCTTTTCTAACAAGGTTTTATAGCGAAAAAATACTTGGACACGTTCTTTAATTGGTAGGTTTGACCAAGCAGGAAAAGCCTTTTTCGCTGCTTGTACTGCCTTATCTACTTCCTCACTAGCAGAAAGAGGGACTTTAGAAATCACACTGCCATCAGCAGGGTTGAAAACGTCAAGAAAATTTCGGCCTCCAGAAATAAATTGGCCATCAATATAATTTTGTACTTCAGAATACTTCATTTTTTTACTCCGTCTAAATTCAAGAAAAACTGTGGTGATTAAGAGGTTATGATTATATATTTAGTTATTATTAAAATCAAAACATCGCATAAATTAAACCTCTGGTTAATTTAAATATGTTGGTGGAAAATATTTTAACAAAAAGCCTAATAAGGCTGCTCCAAGCATTACTAACGCAGGGCTTATACGCCACTTAAGTAAGATTAAGCAAGAGATAGAAGCTATTAAAATACCTAAATAAGAATGAACCCCTGCTTGGTTAATATTTACAAATGCTGCTCCCATCATACCTACAACTGTAGGGGTAACGGCTGATAAAAAAGCTTTTACTTGGGGGTTGGTACGAAACCGCTCTAATGGATGGCCAACAATAATAGTGATTAGTAGCGAAGGTAAAAACACTGCAATTGTTGCTACTATAGCACCTGGTAAACTAGCGACATAATAGCCAATAAAAGTGGCTGTTATTAAAACTGGCCCAGGAGTCATTTGGCCAAGTGCCATTCCATCAACAAATTGTTGATGTGTAAGCCAATGTAGGTTTTTAACCACTTCTTGTTCAATCAAAGGAATCATAACAAACCCACCGCCAAAAGTTACTGCCCCTATACGAAGAAACAAGAAGGCTATTTTTCCTAGTAAGGGTAAAGACAGTGGTGCAAGTAATAATAGCAAGGGAATAAGTAATAGGCGTTTTTCGGTCTTTGTTGAAGGTTTAATACTTTTATCTGTTTTAGAAGGCTCAGATTGGGATTTTGAAACATTCTCTGAGTTAGTGGAAGAAGACTCAGTACTATCTTCAGAATGTTTTAGCGAGTTTAGGAAGATTCCTATAATACCAGCCGCTAATATAACCTCTACAACAGTTAGAATCTTTAATAATAGGACTGCGCAAGCAATTATTGCCATTACAGCTTGAGTATAATTCTTTATACCATTACGCCCAAGCTTTATGCTTACTGCTAAGACAATGCCTACGACAGCCGCATTCATTGCCATAAAAAGTCGTGTAAGGTCTGTTATTTGTCTGGCTTGTAATTCGCGATATAGAATAGTTAACCCTAGCATGATAAAAAAAGAAGGTAGGATAAATGCTATTACAGCAATAATTGCCCCAACAGTTCCTTGGAGGCGTAACCCTATGTAACTTACTGCATTAACAGCATAAGACCCAGGTAAGCTCTGACCAAAAGCTGCTGCTTCCCAATATTCTGATTCTTTTAACCAACCTCTTTTTTGGACAATTAAAATGTATATTTGGGCTAAAACAGCAATACCGCCACCAAACCCAATACACCCTAACCAAAGAAATGTCCACCATAGACGAGTACGTGAAATCATAATTGCATGTAAAAATACAGTGAAATAGGATTTTCATATTATTATGTTTATAATAAAAAAAAAAGCTAGCTCATTAAACTTGAGCTAGCTTTAATCGCTAAAGAACTTTAGTGCGAAGTTGTTAATTGATTACCAAAGAAACATCATCTATTCGGAATTTGGTTGGATTTTTAGAATCATTTGCGATTACAAATACTAGAGCAATATTACGGCCAGCATATTCTGCTATATCAAATTTTCCTTGCAAATAATTAGAACTTTTATCTGCATTAGTAT
>JAHFUF010000768.1 GCA_023265235.1 Blastocatellia bacterium | reverse complement strand
ACATTTTATCTATATTTTTGTTGTTTTTCAACTATTTTTCCTTTAACACGCGATTCATCCCTCCACTTATTTTGCTAAAGCAAAATTGAAGTGGGGGCTTTCTCGCGCCGGATTGGTAAATAAAGCAAAAATAATCGCTTAGTTAGCGTTTTGGCATGGTTACACATAATGCAAAAGAAGGAAGTTTTATGAAACACAAAATATTAGCGATAGTATTAATACTGATAATAGATTTAACAACGGTTACAGCCTGCGCTCAAACCAAAGTTAATGGTGCGAGCAACAATGGTGGAAAAGAACAAGTAGGAAATGTATTGTTTGTAGCACCTAAGAACTGGCAGCGATTAGACAAAGCTCCAAAAGATGCTAGGACAAATGGACAAACTATCTTTATTGCACCAAATTCTAATCAATCTACAGTCATTACGATACTTCCAGATGAGCAACTATTTGGTAGCTTAGAGACTTGGTTTCAAAACTTCCTAGCTAAAAACCATTCAAAAGCAAAAGTAATAAGTGGTGGCGGGATCGTTAAAGCATCATCAGAGGAAAGCTACCCAATATTATTATCAGAGTCAGTATTAAAAGAAAATGATGGTTCTGTGTCCTATCGCTTTTATGTAGCAGCGCACCCAGGGAATAAAGCTGAGGTTATCGCGTTAATTAGCACCAATCCTAAAGAGTATCAGCAATATAAATCAGTCTTTGATGAATTTATAAGATCAGTTGATTTTGCCAATATTAAAAGTAGCAATTCTAATAAGTCTAACTCTAGGTCAGATAATAATACTAGTAGCTATACTGGTAATAATACTAGCAATACTGACAATAGTATTAGTAGTAATAGTTTGAAAGGATTATACGTAGGGACAGAAAGCTATCAACAGTTAAACTTTAGAACTAACCTGTATGACTATATAGTGAGAGAGCAATATTATCTCTTTGCTCCTGGAGGGAAAGTCTACTTTGGCTTACCTAAAACAAATATCAGAAATATTGATTTAGCTTGTAATGAAGATGCTAATAAGTGTGGAGAATATTCTCTACAAGGCAATCAACTACAATTAACTCGTCACTTCCAAGGTGAAACTAAGACTCAAAACCTCACTTTGAGTAAAGTAAAAGATGGTTTTACTTTAGGTAAGACTAGGTTTTATCCAATAAACCCATCACCTAATGGACTAAAGCTAAATGGGTTTTACTTGTTCAAGTCATTCACAAACATAAGTAACTCGGTGTTAGCGGCGGTATTAGGTAGTGTTAGTGGAGAAAGAGCAATTGCTTTTGATCCTAATGGTAATTTTGTAGCCAATAATTTTGTAGGACTTAGTGCTAGTGGCTCAAGTGCAGGGGTAACTTCAAGCAGTAAGGGCAGCAAAGAAGGCAAATATCAAATCAATGGTAATGCATTAACCTTGATTTACTCCAATGGTCAGCAAGAGGAGTTTTCATTCTTTATCTACCCAGAGAACGAGCAAGAGCCTAGGCCAGCAGTAATTGTGATTGGTGGGGTTAGCTATCTGTTAAGGAATTAAATTAAAAAAAGGAAAGGTCTTTATTTATGGAAACGATTCACTTTATTATTTACGTTATTGGTATTTTAACGATATTAATTATAGTAGCTTATGTGTTACTACAAGTATTTCTAGAGATTTCATCAAACATTTGGGACAAAGAACGAGCAAATAAAAACAAAAAAATAGTACTGAATTTTCTTTTAGAAAAAGCCAATGGTAATTGGTCAGACTTTGAGCAATTGCGTTTCAGAGAAGAGGAAAAAGAAAAAGAAGAAATTAAGACAAGAAACTTTCTTTATGCAGGATATATTTTGAATAAGCACAATAAAAATAACCAGCCGTTCTTGGGGAACTCTGATAAAACTAGTATTACAAGGTGTTTGTATGAACTAGAAAAACAGGGGGTAGTAGAAGAACATGGGGATAGTTGGGATTTAGAGAAGCGGTTCTATAATCTCACAGAAAAAGGTATTTTGTTAGCAACTCAAATAACGGCAAGGGCAATAAGTGTTTGTAGTAGCTAGTTATTATACTTATTGTAATGACAGTGGTATTAGTTTTCTCATTTTAGGAAGGACTTTTTATGCAATTACTATCATATGAACCTCAACAGGCCGCAATAATTTAGGGGTTATTTATTAGTTAGTAAAATAAACTATGTTACATAAGGAGTGAATCATCTATGGACACTACAACAGCTACAAGTGACAACATAATATTAGATATTGACTCAATAGAAACACCAGAAGACGGAAAACAATATTATCTAGTAGAAACCTTTAGGCAGGAACAACTTGTTGGAGCAATACAAGAAGAAAAAATAGGCTCTAGTAAGTTTATAAGAGTAAATGTACCTGACAAATATGGTATTACCATAGAATATAGTAAGTATTTAGCAGTAAACACTGTAGCAAGTATGACTCCAATAGCTAAAGCTACAGCAATTAAGCTTGTTAAGAGTATTCTATCATCAGAGCCAGCCACTAATAGAAGGTATCCTTTTATTACAGATGGCAATGTAATTGATAACATTACTAGTAATACTGAGTTTGGACAAAGCACTTGTGAAGCTTGCAATAAGCTAAGAAAAAGCCTTGTTGCTAAGCCAGGGTTAATTGTTGAAGGGTTGGCTATTGCTAGCCTGGCTGTTAACATCTTGCCTATTACAGTAACGCTTGTTATGCTTATATTTTCTTTATATAAGGTAATATTTTACTAAATAGCTTTATTAGTTGATTATTACAGGCTGATTAAAAAGGAGTAGTTTATGAAACTCATCATAGCGGAAAAGCCTTCACTAGCTAGAGATATAGCCGCAGCCTTAGGAGTAAGCCAAAGGAGAGAAGGCTATTTGGAGGGAAAT
>JAHFUF010000146.1 GCA_023265235.1 Blastocatellia bacterium | reverse complement strand
AAACTTAAATGGCAAAACTCACTATCGCACTAGCTAAAGGACGACTCCAAGATGAAGCAATGAAAGCTTTTCATCAAGTTGGTATTATAGTAGCCCCACAAGAGCTTTCTTCAAGGCGATTACTAATTACAGATGAAAAACAGTTGTATCATTTTATTTTAGTTAAACCTACAGATGTTCCTGTATATGTTGAACATGGCATAGCAGACTTAGGAATCTGTGGACAAGATGTCATACTAGAATCTATTGCAGATGTACATCAACCACTAGATTTAGGTTTTGGCTATTGTCGTATTGCTGTAGCAGGAAAAAAGCACGAAACTAATTTAACCAAAGAACTTTCAGTGCTTAGAGTAGCAACCAAATACCCCAGAATTGCAGCAAACTATTTTCAACAACGCGGTGTACCAGTAGAACTCATTAAGCTTTCTGGTTCTATTGAATTAGCTCCTTTGCTTGGGCTAGCAGATAGAATTGTTGATTTAGTAGAAACAGGGCGAACTTTAATAGAAAATGGTTTAGAAATAAAAGAAATAATCTCAGAAACAACCGCTCGTTTGATTGCTAACCGAGCAAGTTTCCAACTTAAACGTGCTGCAATTTTAGAACTAGTAGATTTGCTAGCACAAGCGATTAACAAACCTAAATAGGTCATAAAATTGTCACTTACCCACCGCTTAAGCGGTGGGCTTGTTGGGTAGAACCGATAGGCACACGTGACCATGATTAAGTTCTTAGAGAACTACGTTACCAAGAGAGTTAGAGAACACACCTTAGAATGCTAGCCAGTTCTAAGCTTCTGTAACTGTTAAGTTAAAAAGCCCTAAGGGTATAGGGGTAGTGCTTAATAGATATGCTGATTGGTAACATTATCGAGGCAAACATTACTTCCCGCGTGGAAAGGTTATACAAACTATGAACAAAGTATTTGTACTAGACACAAACAAACAGGCACTAGATATGTGTCATCCAGGAGTCGCTAGAAGGTTGCTCAAAGCAGGAAAGGCGGCTGTCTATTGTGCTTATCCATTCACAATAATCTTGAAACGAGAAGTTATAGCTCCAGAAATGCAAACTTATCAATTGAAGCTAGACCCAGGAAGTAAGCACACAGGAGTAGCAATAGTTAATCAAGCAACAGGAGAAGTGGTATTTGCAGCTGAAATAGAGCACAGAGGAGAAGTTATTAAAGTTCGCCTAATTAGTCGTCGTGGAGTTCGCCGAGGTAGAAGAGCAAGAAAAACCCGTTATCGTGAACCAAGGTTTAATAACAGAACAAGAACATCTGGTTGGTTGGCACCATCACTCTTAAGCAGAGTAGCAAATGTAGAAACTTGGGTTAGACGACTAATAAAACTATGTCCAATAACAGGAATTAGCTTAGAGTTAGTTAAATTTGACACTCAGCTTATGCAAAATGCTGAAATTAATGGAGTTGAGTACCAACAAGGAACTTTAGCTGGTTACGAACTGCGCGAACACTTGTTAGAGAAATTCCAGCGTAAATGTGCTTATTGCGGGAAGTCTGGTTTGCCTTTGCAAATAGAACATATAGTACCAAGGAGTAGAGGTGGAACTAACAATGTAACAAACCTAACGATAGCTTGTGAAAAGTGTAATCAGAAAAAAGGTAGTAAAACAGCTAGTGAATTTGGGTATCCCAAAGTACAAGCACAAGCAAGACTTCCATTAAAAGATGCTGCTGCTGTAAATACAACAAGGTGGGCATTGTACAACAGGCTAAAAGCAACAGGATTGCCAGTAGAAACAGGTAGTGGAGGGCTAACCAAGTTTAATCGCACCTTACAAGGCTTACCAAAAACACATTGGATAGATGCTGCTTGTGTAGGTAGTAGCACTCCATCAAAGTTAGATATTAGAAAAGTTAACCCATTACAAATAAAGGCTACTGGTCATGGTTGTAGACAAATGTGCTTAATGGATAAGTTTGGTTTTCCTCGTACAAAAGCTAAAGCTGGAAAGAAATTCTTTGGCTTTGCTACTGGAGATATGGTTAAAGCTTTAGTTACTAGCGGGAAAAAGATTGGTATTTATACAGGCAAGGTTGCTGTTAGGGCTAGTGGGTCTTTCAATATTACATGCGGCAAAACTACCATTCAAGGCATTAACCATAAGTATTTCACACTTTTGCATTCTTGCGACGGCTATTCTTATTCTCTCTTAGCACAAAGCAAGACTGCAATTCCTCCCACGCCTAAAGTCGTGGGTTTCCTTGCAGGAGATTTATGATAGAAATAGTTAACCTTACCCAAAATCCTAACCACCCACGTTTGTACAAGATCTTAAATCGCGGTCTAGCACTAGATGCTGAATTACTTAGCAAAGTAGCAAATGTTATTGAACAAGTAAGAATCAATAGCGATCAAGCTTTATGTGACTTTACTCAAAGCTTTGATGGCATTGCTATTTCCCCTGCTAATTTGCGCGTTGATCCAGATTTAATCAAAACACTTGCATCACAAGTAAGCTCACAGCTAATAAGCTTTATCCAACGAGCAATTGAAAATGTACAAATATTTCATCAGCATCAAATAGAAAAATCTTGGGAATTTACTGACGAAGATGGCGTTACGCTAGGTCAAAGGCTTACACCTTTAGATAGCGTTGGGCTTTATGTTCCAGGAGGCAAAGCTGCCTATCCAACCACATTAATTATGAATGCAGTGCCAGCAATAACTGCTGGAGTAAAACGAATTGTAGTTGTCACACCACCTACTACTTTTATGTCTAACCCAGTAATTGCGGCTACACTTAACGAGCTAAAACTTACGGAAGTCTACTCAATTGGTGGAGCACAAGCCATAGCAGCACTAGCTTTTGGTACAGATGTAGTTCCTCGTGTAGATAAAATTGTTGGCCCAGGTAATATCTATGTTACTGCTGCCAAAAAACTACTCTATGGCACAGTAGATATAGATAGTATTGCTGGCCCAAGTGAAATTGCAGTAATTGCAAACCCAGAAACCCCTGCACGCTTTGTTGCTGCTGATTTACTCTCTCAAGCCGAACATGATGCCGATGCTTCAGCCGTTTTAATTACTACCAACGCTCTTTATGCTAGAGAAGTACAAATGGAAGTACAAACACGTCTGCTAGCATTACCTCGCCGTGAAATTGCAGAAAAGTCTATTGATAATTATGGAGCAATTTTTGTTGTTAGCTCACTTGAACAAGCCTGCCATCTAGTCAATCGCCTCGCGCCAGAACACGTAGAAGTAATGGTAAATGAGGAAGAAAAAGTGGCAGAAGCAATTACACATGCTGGAGCAATTTTCTTAGGCAGTTATTCTTGTGAAGCGGTTGGTGATTACATAGCAGGCCCAAATCACGTTTTACCAACAGGTGGCACAGCACGCTTTTTTTCTCCTCTAGGAGTCTATGATTTTCTAAAACGCACCAATATTATTAAATATAACAAAGCAAAATTAGAAAAAAATATTGCCGCAATTGTTGGACTAGCTGAAAGTGAAGGGCTAGTAGGACATGCTCGTGCCGCACTAGCACGTTTTGAAATGGAACAAGACCAGTCTCGGACTACTAGACCATTGGCAGCATTAACGCCAGGGATAAAATTGCCTTTGATTGATGAACCAAATTAATAATGTACCCACAAAATAAATATGCCTAATCCATTAGACAAGATTAAAACTCAAGTAAAAAAACTCTCTGCTTATACTCTTAATGCTCCTGAATGTCGGGTAAAGATTAACCAAAACGAAAACCCTTATGACATGCCAGAAGAAATTAAAACCCAAGTGCTAGCACGCCTAGCTAATCGTCCTTGGTCACGATATCCAACTTTTGTCCCTGTAGACTTACTAGTCACAATGGCAAGGTTTTCTAGTTGGCGCGCCGATGGAATTTTAGCTGGTAATGGCTCAAATGAATTGATTCAAGCCCTACTTACTGTAACTGTCGGGCCAGGAACAAAAGTACTAATTTCTGAGCCTACTTTTACCCTCTATCGCTTACTAATAGAAATCCTAGGTGGGGAGGTTATTAGCCTTCCTCTTACATCAGATTTGCAATATGACACAGACCTAATTAAACACACTGTAATAGAAAAAGCTATTGATTTAGTAATTATTTGCTCTCCTAATAACCCTACAGGAGGTGTTATTAAAGATAAGGATTTAATAGAGTTATTAACAGATTTTTCTGGCTTAGTAATTCTAGACGAAGCTTACCATGAGTTTTCCGAACATACTGTTGTTCCACTACTTAAACAATTTAGCAACTTAATAGTTTTGCGTACTTTTTCTAAAGCAATGGCAATGGCAGGACTTAGAGTTGGTTATTTGCTTTCTCATCCAGATTTAGCACGAGAAATTGCTAAAGCCAAGCTTCCCTACAACTTAAACTTTTTTTCACTCACAGCAGCAATTGTCACAATGGAACATTTTGACTTGCTAGCCCCAATAATTAATAAGCTAATTGCTGAACGTGAAAGACTTTTTACTGCTTTAAGTCAAATTCCTGGACTTCAACCTATCCCATCACAAGCTAATTTTATCCTTACCAAAACCAGTATCTCTCCTAGTGAATTAATGGCTAAGCTACAAGCAAAAGATATTTTAGCTCGTGATGTTAGCCGCTACCCTATGTTAAATAACTATGTCCGCTTTAGTGTAGGAACAGAAAAAGAAAACAACGAGCTAATAGAAACACTTCAAGAAATTTTTACTAACCATCCTATAGTTGGACAAAATTTACCCTTAAACTAAAAAATTAAATGGAAAAAAGTGTTATGAAAACAAAAGTAATTATTTTTTTTATAGCTTTGTTAAGTATAAAAGCAATAGCGTTTGCTAAAATACAAAACCCAACAGATTATGCTCCACCAATTAACTTATCTCCGTCAAAGCTCATTGAGCTAGAAAAAAAACTTGTTGAATCTAAAAATACTAAAGAAACTACAAAGTTAACGCAAGAAATAGAAATAGAAGCAGATAAAAACGTATTTTTGTTTGTTAACAAAAAAATATATTCAGCTAGTGCCATTTTCATTTGTCAAAAGCTAAAACCTAATTTTGACTGTTCATCAACACCTAGCGATAATATGGTTCAGGTAGCAGAAAAATCTTCTAAAAAAAGAATTTCTGAGAAAATTAATACTATAGAAGCATTTCTAAACCCTGAATACCACACTACAACATTTCAATTTTATCTAACAGACGCGCAATCTAGAACCCCTATTCCTATTAAAGTAAATAACACTTTGAAAACAAAAATAATTGGGAAAAAGGAAAAAATATTATTTGCAATAGTAAAGGGAAAAGAGGATTTTTTGTATAAAAAATATGTTTGGATAATTCAACCTTAAAACCTTTTCACCAGGGTTGTTTAATTGTCTTAGATTGTCTTAATTATCTTAAGCCGTAAAGCCGCAAAATAATTGTAACCCTGTTAGGGCTTTTGGAGTTTTGAAAATTAAACAGCCTTGTTGACGCATAGTTGCCAGATGTGTTTACATGCATTGCTTAAAGCAAAAATTTTTTCAATTATTTATTTTTAGGAGGAGTAAATGAACTGCCCTCAATGTAATGAATTTCTGCCCGACGGAACCAAGTTTTGTATGAATTGCGGGTTAAAATTGGGGACGATTCTTCCTACTCACCCTACTCCTGTGCAGGGAATACCTCAATCCCAACCTAATACATATGAGCCTAATGCTCAATCTATGGTACCAAGTAATTTATCTCCTCAAACATCAGGACTGCCTATAGGACAAGCGTTAAGCCCACTGCCTGGCGGGGTTATGCCTTCTTATAACCAATATCAAGCTGAAGGCGAGCGTAATTTTTTAGAAAGAATTGCAAATAAAATCCCTGGTTATAAAGGTTACTTGGAAAAAGAGTCTCGCCGTGATGTTGATAAACTACATCGTGAACATCTAGCCACTCTCCTTTTTCAGCTTAAAGCCCCAATTCATACAGTCATCCGCGAACTAACAGACAATCGTCGTCTTTTTGAAATTGGCCCAATAGAAAAAGCCATTCAAAAGCTAGAAAAGGTGGAAAACCGAATTCGTTATGCTAGCTATGGTTATGCAGGCTTTTTTGATGCAGTAAAAATCCGTGAAGACCAACTAGATCAACTCTATCATTTTGACTTAGCACTAGTTGATGAAGTAGAAAATATAAAATCTTATGTTCAAAAATTAGTATCACAAGCTGGTGATCCAAAAGCACTTAAAACAGCCGCACAAGAGCTAACTTCAGCAATAGATGACCTTGATGCCAAATTTAATCAGCGTTACCAAGCAATAGAAAATCCTGGGTGGTCTCCTTTTTAAATAAATATAAGGATCTAATATATTACTCAATGCAGGCTTTTGTTACAGGCGGGACAGGTTTTGTTGGTGGCAATCTTATTCGCGAATTAGTCAGCGCAGGAATTAAGGTTCGCGCCTTAGCACGTCCAAGTAGTGACCAACAGAACTTAGCAGGACTTCAAATAGATCAGGTTTTTGGCGACTTAAATGATGAAAAACTACTAGCAAAAGCCTTAAGCGGCTGCGAATGGGTTTTTCATGTTGCTGCTCACTATAGCCTTTGCTTAAAAGATAGTGCTGCAATTTACCGCGCTAACGTAGAAGGAACAAAAAATATTTTTGCTGCTGCTCGCACTGCTAAAGTAAAACGCGTTGTACATACAAGCTCTGTTGCTGCCATTGGGCTTGAGTCTTCAGGCGCAATAGCCGATGAATCCACGACTACAACAGTTGATCAGTTAATTAGCGATTATAAAAAATCAAAATTCCTAGCAGAAAAACTCGCTTTTGAAGCAGCCAAGGATGGTTTACCTGTAGTGATCGTCAATCCTAGTACACCTATTGGCCCCTACGATGTTAAACCCACGCCAACCGGAGACATAGTATTAAAGTTCCTACGTCATCAAATGCCAGTTTATGTACATACAGGGTTAAACCTAATCGATGTCCGAGACGTAGCCAAAGGCCATATTCTAGCCGCAGAAAAAGGTCGAATTGGCGAGCGTTATATCTTAGGTAATAAAAATGTTACCTTAAAAGAAATCCTAGATATTTTAGAAACGCTTACAGGTTTACCCGCGCCTAAAAGTGCTATTCCTCACTGGATCCCTTTGGCTGTAAGCTATATAGACGAACTAGTACTAAGTAAACTACTAAAGCGCACACCAAGAGTAACAATTAATGGAGCAAAAATGGCAAAGCATCCAATGTATTACTGTAGCGATAAAGCAGTGCGTGAATTAGGTTTACCACAAAGCCCTATTGAGAATGCTTTAAGAGACGCAGCAGAATGGTTTAGATTAAACGGTTACATAGCAAATGGTTACAAATAGTTAGCCTATTTTGTAAAAAACTTAAGCTAGTAAGGCATTAAAGACTTGACGAAAATCGCTTAATTGATTATTGTATGCATTCGCTTTTTCAAATTCAGAAGATTTAATATTTCATCATTTGCTCTCGTAGCTCAGTTGGATAGAGCGTTTGGCTACGAACCAAAAGGTCGCAAGTTCGAATCTTGCCGGGGGCATCTAGTAGAATCAAAGAGTTACAGCCACCTATTAGGTGGCTTTTTTAGTTTATCTACTCATTGAAAACGATCTACTTATTAGGGTTCGTACCATCTATTTATTGGTTAATTAAAGATTAAAAGGAAAGTAGATAACCCTAATATCTAGACTTGTATTAAATATATTTTTGTTTAATAATACTGGCTATGAGTAAAAAAACGGATATTCAAGAAACAGCCCAAAACCGCAATTTACCAGAATACATAGACCGTAGCCGCGAACAACAATGGCTAAAAGAGCATAGCCAAGAGTTTGCTGGCGAGTGGGTTGCTTTAGATGGGGGTCATTTGATATGTCATGGAGCAAATGCCCGTGAAGTTTATGAAGGTGCGCGTAAATCAAGTGTTAAGCGTCCTCTAGTGGTTGAAGTTGAAAAAGATAGTGGTCTTCCTTCTGGAGGTTGGTAAAAGTGCCTTTTAACTTAAGTTTTAGTGTGGAATATAAATTTGACACCACACAAAAAGGTATTTCTATTCCTGTTATTCTTTCCTTAAAAAATGAAACAGTTGATTTTTTGGCTAAAGTTGATACTGGTGCAGATTTCTGTATCTTCAAGCGGGAACATGGTGAAGCTTTAGGTTTAGATATTGAAAGCGGCTATCCCCAAATGTTTGACACTGTTGCAGGCAATTTTAATACTTATGGACATGAAGTTACCCTTTCAACCTTTGATATGCATTTTGATGTAATGGTTTATTTTGCTAGTAGTTACGGCTTTCGGCATAATGTTTTAGGTCGTCGCGGTTGGCTTGACCAAGTAAAACTAGGAATTGTTGATTACGAAGGACAACTTTATATTAATAAATATAGTGAATAAAATATTTCGGGGTATCAACCAAAAGCTATAGCTACTCAAGCAAGCGAATTAAAAGGAAAAATAGATTTTGGCGAACAATACGTAAAACATCGTTAGGGGTTATCATTCGGAGTGCTTTCAATAACTGCGGCAATCAAAGAATCTGGTGCATTTTTTCTAATACAGGCTTCAGCTATAGAGGAAAACTCCGCAGAATAGTCAATCATTCCTTTAAGCCTTTTAAGTACATTTGTTTGATAAATCAATGTCAGTGCTTGGTACTTTTTAGCGTTCTCATCATTCTTATATTGCTTATACTCCTCAATATGGCTTAAACACTTATCCCAAAAATCAGCACGCTTTCGGTTAAGCTTACCCACTCTGTTGAGTCCCAATATACGAATAGTTATTGTGACACGCTCCCTATCTATTGAATTAATGCCAGCTACTGGAACAGCAATACAGGCATCTTCATCCTTTTCATAAGTGATTAACTCGGCTTGAGATGTTATGGGATCGATCAATACAGGAAACTCTAAATCTAGGGGACTATTGGGTGAAGTTACTCGCACTCCTCCAACAGGAAAAAGATCTACTTTCTTGGAATTAATCAGCCATCCACAAATACGATAATTATTCCAGTCGAAAGCTAGCCACCAATAACCCTCGCTTGTATTTCCATTCAAATCTTTTACTCGGCCTTTTGGTCGGTAATGGTCGACAGGGTATGGTGAAACTGAGTCATAAGCTTCAGTATACCAACACTTGTTATTAAACTGGCCGAGTAGCCTGGAAGGATTACTCCTTCCCAGCCCTCAAAGAACTGCTCGTGAAAGTTTCCCGTCAAGCAGCTCAAGTCTTTATAACGCCCTTATTAGAGGACGCGGTTTTGACAACA
>JAHFUF010000767.1 GCA_023265235.1 Blastocatellia bacterium | reverse complement strand
AAGAAATTCAAGAATTTAAGTGGGGTTGGGATTGGATAAGAATTAGTAAGCTTCACGATCTTTTTGAGAACCATAATGAAGTTCCTCTTTCTGATGGGCAAGAAAAATGGATAGCTAACTTCTGTTCTTCAAATCTAGATAAAGTTGATTTTAAAACAGCTTTAATTAATGAAGGGGCTGATACCACTACAACTAGTCGGTTAGCTATTTACCTCTGGTATTTTCTACGTAAATTAAATCTCGATTACCCTAAAAACGTATTACTAGATTTGTTATCTTATGATTGGTATGAAAAAGGAAAGCAACCTTATGATCGAGTACATGTAGGTATAGATTATCTTAAAGAGAATAAAAGCTTATCTTTTAACGAAATCAAAGATAGAATACTTTTAAACTTACAAATAGGCATCAGAAATAGTCACGTACTAGATAACCATTTAAATTTTTGTACCAAACACGATATTAAAGACGCTACTCTATATATTACTCATATACTTACTGATCCTAATAATAGTTTTTGGATTCGGGGTTCTGTATTAAAAACCATTTATGAATTTAAAGAGATTTGTCTACTAGAAGTAGTTTTACCACACATTTCAGATGATTTTAAGTGGAAAGTTGTGGGTATGATTATAGAACAAAGTGATGTCTGCAAAAATTACCTTAGTAAACTCTTACAGAACAGACAGGATAAGAAAGAAAAGCTTCAAGCTGCACGCTATTTAATCCCATTAGAAGAAATAGAAGCTCTAGAATATTATGTATCTCATTTTGAGCAAAACAATGAGGAGTCCTATTTTACAACAGTTATAACAGAACTTTCTCCTTCTCCATTTCAAAGTTTGAAAAATATTGACTCACTTTCATTTATAGAAAAATCCATTCCTATATTAATACATTTGCTAAAGGTTAGTTACCAGCCACAATATCTAAACAATAATTATTTAAATCAAAACGCTCTTCTTGATGTGTTGCAAACATTCGCATTGAAATCTAACTCTGACAGCTTCTACTTAAACATTAAAACTTCTATAGAAACATTTATCACCGATAATTCAGAAACCATTAAACCTGTCAAAAACTTACATTATTTCTTAGATTCTGTTGAGAGAGCGCATTATTCAAAGAAAAATCAACTTACTTCTGTTCAAGAAGTTATTACTAAACTTGATACTTTGCTCCAATCAATTTAATAATATTATTTATGTTTTCTTTTCTCTTTTTGTTTACGAAACGTAAGCTACTAAGCTTACGTAATAAGTCTAGCAAACCTGAAAAGCTAAGTTTATTAGTTATAAGTGCCCGTAGATTTATCTATAGGCTAAAACCATATGCCCTTACAGGCAATAACGTCTATTAGCTATTTTATTTTAACTCGTAATAATTGCACATCTCTTTGCTTAGCAATTAAAGAAATTTCAAAGCGTTGATCACTTATTATTTGCTTTAAGTATTGTTCTTTGGTTAAACAAAGAAGACTTTTTGTTTCCTGCAAAGACTTTGCTAATCCATCTGCTGTATCCAATACCAATGCTTCTCCGTCATCTCCTCTTACTATACGACCATTGCTATAAAATAAAGGGCTATATTGTAGATAATTAAAGAAAACGATTTTCTCGTTGGTTTGTAAATTTTGTATTGCAATTCGTGTTAAAGGAGCAAGAGAATCTTTATTTTCTAATGCTGGAAAAAGAGTAGTAGCAATAATTATTGCCAGTATTGGGTTAAGACTAGACAAGCTTATTACTGCTAGGGAAAACTCTTTTGCCCTAATAACAGAAATTAAGACTAAAGAAATAACACCTAGTATTACAGTTAATATCAAACAAGTATTATATCCACTAGGTAATTCCTTATTAACAAAATAAGGTGCTACAATCCCTATCATAAATACAAGTAAGCCAGTTATTAATAAAGAGTAACGTAGTGATTTAGGCTCGTAAAAAGCTTTTTCTAGCTCATAGCCTATTAGCAAAGCAATAGCTGGGAAGACAGGCAAAATATATCCTGGTAATTTAGAAGAAGATAAAGAAAAAAACACCAAAGGAATCACCAACCAAAGGAAGGCTAAAAGTAGTAAACGATCTTGTTTTTCAATAAACCCACTAAATCCATTAAACCTATTAGGAGGTAGCTTAATTACTCTTTTTATTGATTTTAAGAGAAAAATAGACCAAGGGAATACTCCTGCTAAAATAACTAATACAAAAAAATAGATAGGCCCTGGATGACGATATTTGTTAGACGTAAACCGTTGAAAGTGATGTTGAATAAAAAACTCATCAATAAAAGCCCAGCCATGTTTTATAATTACTGGTGCATACCAAAGACTAACAACTAGTAAAAAAGTGACGAAACCTACAAAAGGACGAAACCTTAAAATAGAACGTACTTGTCCTGTAAAGACTATATAACTACCTATAATTGCACCAATTAGCACAAACCCAACCAATCCTTTAGCTAGCACAGAAACACCTAGAGCAATATAAAATAGGATTAAGTAAGATAATTGAGATTTTTTATTTTCACTAATCTCAGCTAGATAAAATGTAGCGATTGCAGCAGTAATACTAAAAGTAAGTGGCATATCAAAAGAAGCTGCGCGTGCTAGGCTAAAGTAGAGTGCAGAGGTTGCTAGGACTAATGCACTAAAAAGCCCATAAATACTGTTTCCAGATTCTTTAGCAATTCGGTAAATAACTAGCAAATTCACGGTAGCAAATATTGCATTTGGTAATCGAGCGGCTAATTCACTTGGGCTAAGCAAATGATAAAAACCAATCATTAACCAATAAAGCAACGCAGGTTTTTCAAACCAAGTGTCTCCTAGTAAAGTAGGAGTAATAAAATCATTATGCTCATACATTTCGCGAGCTACTTGAGC
>JAHFUF010000766.1 GCA_023265235.1 Blastocatellia bacterium | reverse complement strand
TTAATAAACTCTTAGCTGAATCTATTACTCCTAGTTTAGTTGAGTACAAAAAGATTGAGAAATGGGATGGTAAAATGCCTCAAGTTGCTGGTTCTAATGCTGCTACTTTAATTGATTTACAAAGCAATAAATTAAGTAACAAGTAATTAGTTTTACTAACGTGAATCATTGTTTTGACAAAAAACCCAAAACAGTTAATAGCCAAACGCTATGAGCTATTTTGGGTACTATCAAACTAATTAGAGCGTGTCGCAGAATTCAAAGCAATTAAAATTAATAGGTTACAAATTTGAACAAGGTAGTTTTTACCATTGAAAATGAAAAAATGTTGCGACTTCTACCTTTAAACCCTTTGATTTTCAACAAATATTTGTGCAACACATTCTAAATATAAAGCATCCTGGTAATTCTACTATTTCAGTTATTGCTACTTTTATAAATATCAATGGAAAGTTAAAATTTCAAACTAAAATAGATACTGAAGGTTTTGGTACTGCTACTGGTGAATAATTATCTCTTGATAAAACTGAAGATTAGGTGATCTTTTGTAAAGTCTATGAGTATGCTCCTGATGATGGGGTTTGTTGTCCTAGTATTGAGAAATCATATAGATACAAGCTATCTAACAGTAAGTTAAAACGATTCGACAAATCGGGGTAGAGCTTATTAATAAAATTAAAGGGTAAAAAATGAGACTGAAATTTCCAGAATCAGAAATT
The DNA here is from genome assembly GCA_023265235.1 of Blastocatellia bacterium. Taxonomy (GTDB): domain Bacteria; phylum Acidobacteriota; class Blastocatellia; order Chloracidobacteriales; family JADJPF01; genus JADJPF01. Next base: position 2,166 of record JAHFUF010000766.1, on the reverse strand, counting down.
TCTAAATGGGCAAATAGCTATGATTGCTCTCAAGAAGAAAAGGCTCTTCTTGAACTAAAACCAAAAATACTAAAACTAGGCTATGTTGATAAAATACAATTAAAGCAGGTAGCACACTGGAAATCACCAAGGAGTGCAAGCCATATTGATAAAAACTCTGATGAATTTGTGAAGGACATTACTACTTGGTCACTTAGTGCTAAAGATGAACGTTCGAAAATTGAAGTTTTAACATTATTGGATGGTGTTTCTTGGCCTTCAGCATCAGTTATTCTTCATTTCTTTCATTACGCTCCATACCCCATATTGGATATAAGAGCGTTATGGAGTGTTGGTATGGAGATTAATAATCAATATTCTTTTTCATTTTGGTGGCCATACGTAGAATTTTGCAGGCAAGTAGTAGAGCGTAATTCTTTAGATATGAGAACTCTAGATCGTGCTTTATGGCAGTATTCAAAAGAGAATCAAAAGGTGTAACAGTTTACTCAAATCCAAAAATCAATCATCTATGCTGGCATATAGTTTCGTAAGGAGAAAGTAAAGTAATGACAAAAGCCTTGATTGTTCCCTCAAATAGAGGGACTCTAAAAAAAATTGGTTGGACTATTATGATTTTATTGGCTTTACTTATGTTTCTTTTGGCCAGTCGCTATTTGATATTCAACTCAAAGGAAGTCTACTTTGAACAACAAAAGGTGATTTATTCGGCTCATATGATGGCAATCTTAACTCATATTGTAGGATCAATGATGGCCACTATCCTTGGCCCCTTTCAGTTTTTGCCTAAGATAATCACCAATCGTTACCTTAATCTACATCGTTGGTTGGGACGAACTTATCTAATGGGAGTTTTGGTAGGCGGGTTTGGTGGCCTATATATGGCTTTCTTGGCTTATGGTGGATTGGTGGCTCGGTTGGGGTTTGGGATATTGGCGATAGTCTGGCTTTTAACTGGATTAATGGCTTATCAGAAGATTCGTCGTAAGGAAATCCAAATTCATCGACAATGGATGGTAAGGAATTATGCGCTGACGTTTGCAGCCGTTACCCTTCGTCTATGGCTAATTCTCTTTCAAGTGGTAGGCGTAGAATTCATTGACGCTTATATCACAGTTGCTTGGCTTTCTTGGGTGCCTAATTTAATAATTGCTGAGTTTATTATCAATAGGATCAGTCCCAACCAACCCAGCTATACAACAGCCTAAGTACTTCCAATATTACCTAGTTATTAAGTTTTACTGCCATATACAAACCACTAAGAAACTATATAGAAAAGATGGGTAGCAACCCAATATAGTTTATAGATAAAAAAATAACTAGCAAAGGCTTATATCCACCAGTTGAAGGTATTTTAAGAAATAAAAAGTAGTTCTATCGTTTAAGCAAGAGATTAAATGGAAAAATATTTCGTTTGCGCTCCAATGTTTCTACTTTTTTATTTTTTTTCGTTCTTCTACATCCTGTGGTTTCCAAAGGCTTACTAGATCGTCCAGGATTGCCAATATACCAGAGCGTTATTGGGAGTGGGTGTAATTTATTATTTTAGAAAATAGGCAAAAGGGGTAACGATGGAAAAGGCAAAAAGCTTCTCACAGATGTTTGGGATACATCCAATAGTAGCATTTTCTTTATTTACAATAGATTGGATGCTATTTGGTTCAGAACTAGTAACATTAGGAACAGATTGGGTAATAACAGCTCCTATTGGTATTGTACTGGGAATAGCAGCTATGTTTGTACAAAGATACGGTTTTAAGGACGAATTAGGAGTTGCTATTGGTAAAGGCTTGTTATTAGGCTTACTAACAGCCATCCCAACAGCTTTACCATCTTTAGCAATGATACCTTTTGCTGCCATTGGTGCTGTTAAACTCTTTTCCAATAAGACTATAGATATTTCTAATTCTACTACTGGTAAAGAGTTACCGTCAGTTAACTCGCAGTAGTTTATATTAAATAATTTCTGTTCACTACTAGGGGAATTAGTTATGAAAAATGCAGGAACAGCCGGAGTATTAAGCTTTTTTATTCCAGGTGTAGGTCAAATCTATAATGGCAAGATTTGGAGAGCAATATTTTGGCTTATTATCACACCTGGATTCTGGATTGGTAGCGGCGGAACACTTGGGTGGGTTTGCCATTTGATTTCTGCTTATACTGCTT
>JAHFUF010000765.1 GCA_023265235.1 Blastocatellia bacterium | reverse complement strand
TAATGCCTGCTCAACTGTGGTGCGATGCGTGCCATAGTAATTACTATGGACTTTTGCCCATTCTAAAAATTGATCCTCAGCTTGCATTTTTTCAAAGTCCGAAGTCGAGACAAAAAAGTACTCTCTTCCATTTTTTTCTCCAATACGTGGTGACCTTGTTGTGTAGGAGATGGAAAAGGCTATCTCGTCCAAAGACGCTCTTAATCGTTTCACTAGTGTAGACTTACCAGCACCAGAGGGAGCTGTGATTACCAGTAAGTTCCCTAATCTATTAATGTTATCAGTTTCATTCAACATTTTGTACTTGCTCTCGGAGTTTTTCTATTTCAGTTTTTATATCAAGTGCTACTTTGGAAATACTTAATTCACCAGACTTAGACAAAATTGTGTTAGCTTCACGGTTCATTTCTTGTAACAGAAAATCTAGCTTTTTACCTACCTCTTCACCAACAGTTAAAAGGTCTCGAAATTGTAGAACATGGCTTTTTAACCTAGTGACTTCTTCAGTAATATCGCTACGTTCAGCTAAATAGGCCACTTCTTGAGCAAACCTAGTATCGTCTGTTTGAATAGTATTAGGTAAAACTTCTTGCATACGTTTTTGTAAACGTTCACGATAGACTGGCAAAAGTTGACCAATATTGTTTTCAATACTAGGAATAGCTTCGTCAATAAGATCTAGGCGTTTACTTAACTCTTTTGCTAGTTCTTGGCCTTCATTTATACGCATATCCGTTAGTTTTGCCAAGGCTTGATCAACTGCTGCTACGACACTAGCCGTAATTTCCTGGTTAGGGGCAGAACTAGTTGTTAATTGAATTGCATTAGGCAATTTAGTAACCAAAGCTAAATCAATATTAGCATCAAGGTTTAATTCTACTTGAATTTGTTGTAAGGCTTTTAAGTAGCCTTTTAAGAGCGGCAAGTTAATTTCATAACTTGTTTCTGCTGTTTGAGTTAGGGCAATAGTTATGTCTACCCTACCACGTTTAAGCAGAGATTGGATACGCTTTTTGATGGTGATTTCCTGTGAGGAAATTTCTATTGGTAATTTTACATGAATATCAAGAAAACGGTTGTTTACTGTCTTTACATCAGCAGTAACACGATGGCTTTCATTCTCAATTATTGCTTGACCAAACCCGGTCATGCTTTTAAGCATATATTTATTCCCTTGTTAATGTTAATTCTTCATTTAATTCATCTTTAGTAAACTGTAGTTGATAAAGCTTATGATAAAAACCACCTATGGCTAATAGTTGTTGATGTGTTCCTATTTCAACAATACGTCCTTTGTCTAATACAACAATCTGAGAAGCCTCTTGAATAGTAGAAAGACGATGAGCTATTACTACTGTAGTACGATCTTGCATTAAGTTGTTTAATGCTTCTTGTACTATTCTTTCTGACTTATTATCTAGAGCAGAAGTGGCTTCATCCAAGATCAAAATAGGAGCATTTTTTAATAGTGCCCTAGCAATGGCAATACGTTGACGTTGCCCACCAGCAAGCTCTAGGCCATTTTCTCCTATAGATACTTCATAACCACCACGTTCAACAATAAATTCGTCTGCATAAGCAGCACAAGTGGCTTCTACTACTTTTTCCTTACTGATATCTGTACGGCCATAGGCAATATTGTTATAAATTGTGTCATTAAAAAGAATTACTTGTTGGCTAACCAAAGCCATTTGCGCACGTAGACTAGCTAATTGGAAATCTCGTATATCAACGCCATCAATTAAAATTTTTCCTGAACTAGTATCAAAAAAACGCATTAACAAATTGGCTAAAGTAGATTTTCCTGAACCAGAATTTCCTACTAAAGCGACCATTTGACCTTTTTCAATTGTTAAATTGATTTTATCTAACGCGGCTGTTTCAGATTTAGGATAATAAAATGAAACATCACAAAGTTCTATACGATGTTGGAAGGTTGTTAGCTGTTTTGCATTAGGCTTATCAACTATCTCAGTATGTTCATCTAAAATAGCAAAAACACGTGTAGAAGCAGCAAAGATTTGTTGATAAGTGTTTTGCGTTTGACTTAGCTTACGCATAGGATCGTAGAGTTTTGCTAAAGCTACTAGTAGAGCCGTAAAACTTCCAACAGAAAAGCCTCCTTGTGCTATTAAACTTTGTACAAACAAAATCAGCCCTGCTAAAAGTAAAAATCCAACAAATTCCAAAATAGGCGAGGAAAGATAAAGAGCACTAGCTGTGCGCATATTGGTATGGCGTAGTTTTTCTAGTGACCTTAAAAAGCGTAGACTCTCGAAGTTTTCCATCCCAAACGCTTTTACAACACGGTTGTTTGTAATGGTTTCTTGAGCAATTCCTAATACTTCCTGGATTCCTTCTTGTGTTTTATGGCTAGTTTGTCGCAAACGACGACCAAAACGCACTGTAATGATATAGACTATAGGAACTACTATTAGGGAGAATAGAGAGAGTTTCCAGCTAATAGAAAAAGCACAAACAAGTAAAGCTATAAGGGTAAAAGACTCTCTTAAAGTATCATAAAGTAGTACAGTTACTGCATGTTGAACTTTTTCTACATCACTAATTATATGAGCAGTTAGGTCTGTAGAGCGGTGATTAGTAAAAAATACTTCAGATTGTTTTAGAATATGCTCATAAAGTTCTTGACGAAGCTTGACAATAATTTTTTGCCCTACATAGGTAAGCAAATAGCCAGAACAAAACAGGGCAATCCCTTTTAACAAGGTAAATACTAGTAGCAAAAGAGCAATAGTACTCCATTGATTTATCTGGGGTAGATACTCGGTCAAATAAGAAAAGCTAGTAATTTGACTTGTAGGGTTACTAGCTAGGCTATTACCGGCTAGTCCATCAAAAATCGGCCTAACCAGTGCAATTCTTGCT
>JAHFUF010000145.1 GCA_023265235.1 Blastocatellia bacterium | reverse complement strand
TTTAATAATTACTTTGTCAGTAAATTGATGAGCTATAGTTACAGTATTATCACTACTCTCAGAGTCAACTACAATAACCTCTGATGCCCATTTTACAGATTCTAAGGCAGCAGAAATATTTTTTTCTTCATTACGAGTAATAATTGTTACAGATATTGGCATGTAGGTTTTAGAGAGCAAACAAAAATGAGGGCTAAGTTTAACTTAGCCCTCACTTTAACAACAAGCCCATTTAATCAACTAAGGAAGATTATTAGCCATTACTCTTTGAAGATCGGCTCTAGCCTTATTGTAATCAGTCTTTGCCTTTAGCTCACTTCCTCTTGCATTAGAAAGTTCATTTTGACGTTGTAAAACAAAGAAAGTAGTAGAAAGACCAGCAGCAAACTTTTGCTCTTCACCCCTAAGTTGTTCTTCTGCTGCTTTTACAGAAGCGCGTGCTGCTTCAACACGTTGCAATGAGGACTCAACAAACTGTAGAGCATTACGAACATCTGTCACAATTGACAACACCATTTGGCGTTTTTGGTTGTCTAGCTGTCTAGTAACCACTTCTGTACGAGCAAGATTAGCTTTAGCAGCAGTGTTCCCATAAGGTAGGGTAATAGAAATACCTCCTTGGTAAGTACGAGATTTAAAGAGGTTAATTAAAGACTGACCAATCCCACCTGCAAGCTCGGTAGGTAGTAAAGGACCACTTTTAGCATCGCCAGCTAAACCTTGTAGACCAAAGCCTGCTGTAACATCTACTTGTGGTTTAAGTTGGTTCTTAAAAAACTCTATATCTACTTTGTTTATTTCACCTTGTAGTTCTAGTTGTTTAATTTCTGGTCTGCGATCCATTGCAATACTAATTGCACTATTAAGATCCGTTTTGTCTGTTGTGACATCAATAACATCTGTAGGAACAATTTGATAATTCATTAAATCACTAATTGGGTCATCTAATAAAAGAAGTTTTAAGGCATTTTCAGCTTGAGTAACTGGCACAAGAGAAGAAATAGCAGCATCTTTACGACGTTCAAGTTCTGCTTGTGCAGAAACAATATCTATTGGAGCAGCAGTACCAGCTTTTACCTGGATTTCATTATTACGTAGTTGAACTGCGGCTAACTCTACTGACTCACGTTGAATATCAACATTTTTAATAGAAAAACCTAAATCATAATAAGAAGACTGAACACGAGCTATTAAGTCTATTAATTTTTGTCTAAAAGCAAGATCTGCTAAATCAAGTCTTTTCTTTAAGGCTTGAATATTACGGGTATTTTGATTAATGCGAAAATTCTTCATTAATGGTTGGCGAAAGTTTAGTTGAAGATTAGGTTGAAAAACCGGGCTTAATCCTCCTGAGGAGTTACTGTTAGTAATACTACGTCTAAGACCCAAAGTAGCTTCTCCGCTAGCACCATTAGAAAACATCCTAGAAGCATTAGCTTCAAAGGAAAAGTTTTGGTTATTTACTGTGTTTGATCCACGACTACTGTTAAAAGGATTAGCAGAAAGTTGAGTACTACGGAAAAAGGCCATTGAACCACCAATGATTGGATCATAAACCCCGTAAGCACCTTCTAAGTCAAATTGAGCAAGTTTAATATTGTCTTGTTCATTTTTGATCCCTAGATTACGCTCTAGTGCCATTGTCACAGCATCTTGTAAGGAGAGCCTCATTACTTTAGAAGGATCAACCCCTGTTCGTAAGGTAGGAAGATCAACTTTAGGGGCGGGCAATTGTTTTATTGGTTGATTAGTATTTTGACTGGTTTGGTTACTATCTTGAGTAAGGGTAACTATTCCTGTGCCCTCTACTGGCCCTTGTGCTTTAGTAATAGTGAAATTACCAAGCATCAAAGTTAACATCCCAAAACTTACTATTTGCTTATGCCAAGACATTATCTATTCTCCTAAATGTTATATAGCTAACTATTTTTTTCTGTATAAATAAACTTTTCTGTATAAATAAACAAGGATTGTTTTTGTTGAATCGTTGGCTTATACGCTCAACCATTTTTTGTAGTTTCAACAAATTTCCGTCCAACTATTCAAGTATAATTTGTTCTCTTGTCCTCTGACAACAGTAGACTTGTAGAAACAAAACTATTATCCTGCATTTTAGCTATTAATCACCTGCTATTTCACCTAATTTTAGAAGGATTTTTTTATGTATGAAGTAATGATTGAGACAGAGTTCTCATCAGCACACGCTTTGCGCAATTATTGTGGAAAATGTGAAAACCTGCATGGTCACAACTGGAAAGTAGAGGTTTATGTACGAGGCCACAGACTAGATGAAGCAGGACTACTTATTGATTTTAAGCAGCTAAAAGTTGCGACTAAAAATGTAATGGAAAGAATAGACCATAAAGTCTTAAATGAAATCCCCCCATTTGATGAGGCTTGTAACCCTTCCTCAGAAAATATTGCACGCTTTGTACTAGAAGAAGTAGGAGTACAGATTAATAATCAAAGCCGTATGGTTTACAAGGTTCGCGCTTGGGAAACTCCTTCTACTGCTGCAAGTTACCAAGTCCCTGAATAGAAAAGAAGGGCAGACACACAGGTCTGCCTCTACGTTTTGTTACTTTGCAGCTAATTCTAAAGCTTCATACTCAACAATTTTACCAGCAATTGCTGAAGCAGCTACTGTATAAGGACTAGCCAAATACATTTGTCCTGGGCCGCTACGACCAGGGAAATTACGGTTAATAGCACTAATTGTAATTTGTTCTTTTAAGGTACTAATACCAGGGCCAGCATTAATACAAGCACCGCAACTTGGCTCAATCATATGAGCACCAACACGCTCAAAAATATCTATATAGCCTTTTGATAAACAATATTCTCGTACTTCCTGTGAACCAAATTGAATAAAACACCTAACATCAGGGTGGACTTTTTGCCCCATTTCTAAAGCATCTTGAAACACTTTAGCATACATATCCATATCTTCAGCTTTACCACCAGTACAAGAACCTCCATAAGCAATATCTACTTTGACTTCTTTACCTAGCTCATCAACAAAAATACCATTGCCTGGATCACCTGGTAGTGCAATCATTGGCCGTAGATTACTAGCATCAATTTCAATAGTGTAAACATACTCTGCATATTTGTCAGAATAAAGACTGTCACAATATTTTGCTGCTTCTTTACGAGACATTCCTCGTTGAGAAACCAAGTATTCAACTGCTTTTTCATCTGGAGCAACTATACCAGTAAAAGCTCCTACTTCTGCTGCCATATTGGTCATAGTTGCCCGCTCATCAATAGTTAAAGCCTCTACAGCCTCGCCACAATATTCAACTATTTTACCAATTGCTTCACCATTCTTAACATATGGCTCACGTAAAATTGCTAGCATAAAATCTTTAGCTGTAATGTTATCAGGCTTACGTCCATTAACAATTACTCTCATTGATTCAGGAACTTTAACCCTAACATCTTTAGTAATCCAAGAATTAAAAATGTCTGTAGTACCTACACCAAAAGCAACACAGCCAATTGCACCAGAATGAGGAGTATGAGAGTCTGAGCCAATAATTAATTGCCCAGGTAAAGCATAGGATTGCAAGATTTTGCTATGACAAATTGCCTCAGAACCTTTGCGATCAGTTAGTTCGCCATGTAGGGTAATTCCTTGTTCTTTAGCAAAATTCTCCTGTTTTATTTTTAGCTGAGTAGCAACATCTAAAAGCCCCATTGCTTTACGTTCACTAGACATAACATCATCTAGGAAAGTTAAGTGATCGCGGAAAAAATAGATTGATTCAGGGTCTTTTACCTTTTCGTTTTCGCCTACGTATTTTTGAAAGAAAATAGCTGACATTGGAGTAACGTATTCATGAGAAAACCTAATATCTGTTTGAACAAAACCAGCATCTCCTGGTTTTACCGATTCTACGCCAATTTTATCTGTTGACAAGTCTACAACAAAATGACGAGCAAAAATCTTTTCAGCTAAAGTCATTGGGCGTTTTTCTGTAGTGATTTCTGGTACAGTGGCTTTGCCTTGTAGTCGAGCTAAATTGAAGTTAAATAACCCCCCATACTCAATAATTTGCCTAGTAATTTCATCTGTCCCGCTAGTAAATTCACTAAGAGGGATTTCTTCCGAGCTTTTAAGTTTTTCCAGCAAAGCAAAGTTTGTTGAAGTAAGTAGCCCTAGGTTTTGACAATTTTGGTTGTAGATGCGCTCAATATTTTCAGTAATCACTACTTGGATGCCTGCACACATTTCAGCATAAGGAGACTGTTCTCGGCTAGAACCTTTGCCACGACGTTTCCCAGACACAGAAGCTACAAAGTTTCCTTTTTTTACGCTGCCACGTACTAGAGGAAATTCTTCCCCTGCTTTTAGTCCTAAATAAGGAAATTCCCCTAAAGTGTCGTCAAAGTAATAACAAATATAAGCCGGGGTGATCTCGTCCGTGCTAATGTTATCGCGTAGTTTCATAGATTCGTCCCAAGCCAAGTCTTCGCCATTTAGTTGACGCTTAATTAGTTCGGGGTTTTCAGTTAAAAAAAGTATTCGTCCAGAAAATTTAACTTTGTCGGGACGCTTTTGCACATCACGAGTCAGTAGGCTATTAGACATAACATAACTCCTAGATAAAATTTTGGTTAAACAATAAACTCTCATTTTCTATGTTTTTGCTTTTATTGGTCAACCTTCTCAGCCTGTTAACTAGCAAGTAGCCAATATCGCCATATCGCCAGCTTGTCGTTTAAGAAAAATTTATAGGGGAAATATTGTTAAATTTTTCTTTTACCGAATCCTTTTATCAAAATAACTGTATTAACCATCAACAAACAAATTTCGATATTTCGATACAAGGAGTAAAAAGTTATGTCTATCGCTGATGTAATTGCAATTGTCGTGGGCTTAACTCTATTAGGAGTGGCTTTCCCCGCCTTCCTATTTTTAATCACTTTAACATTTCCTCAACTTGTTAAACGCAGCAAAGAGCAAATAGAAACCAGACCTATAAGCAATATTTTTCGAGGGCTTGCTCTATTTATAGTAATGTTTATTGCTATAGCTATTTTTGTTAATATCCCTGGGCCAAGTAAATTACTAGCAATGTTAATCTTTTTAACGGCCTTAAGCACTGCAATGATCGGCGCAGCAGGCTTAGTTAACCTATTAGCCAACAAATATGAAGTTTTTTCTCAGTCTCAAAAAAGCGTTGCTAGTCTTTTCTATAGCGCGTTTTTCCTAGAGTTTGCTGCTGTGTTGCCTTTTGTTGGTTGGTTTGTAGTACTCCCTATTACTTTTTGTTTAATGCTTGGTGCTGGTAGCAAAACCCTTCTACAACGTTCTAAAACCCAGCCTAAAATCTCATCACAGCCACAAGAAAACACTGCTAAGCTCTACTATCCTGCTAACACTAATAGCTAATCATTAGAAAACCCTAAATATGTCTTGGAGATAATCTTATGATTACACGCAGAAGCTTTCTTAAATTAGCTGGACTAACAAGCCTAGGCGTTTTTACTAGTGCTTGCTCACAAGCCCCTTGGTTAATTGGACAAGCAAACTTGCCTGCACCAACAATAGCAATGGTCAACTGGCATAATAGTGCAAATGAGAAAACCGCCGCTCATGTACTTAAACGGCTAACTTATGGGATAAGACCTGCTGACATTGAGCAGGTAATGTCAAAAGGTATTTCAACCTTTATTGATGAACAACTTAACCCAGAAAGCATTCCTGATGACCGTGCTTATTGGCTAGTTAGACGAATTGACACAATAGCTTTGAATGCTCCTGATATTTTTGAACTTACTGCTAAAGACGCAATTAATGACCTACGTCAAGCTACTATCCTAAGAGCAGTTTATAGCGAGCGTCAATTACAAGAACTAATGGTTGAGTTTTGGAGTGACCATTTTAATATTTATAGTGAAAAGGCTGATTGTGCTTGGCTTAAAATAATTGATGATCGTGAAGCGATTCGCAAACACGCATTAGGTAAATTCCAAGATCTTCTGCATGCCAGTGCTACCAGCCCTGCAATGCTTTCCTACCTAGACGGTTCAAGCAATCAAGTCAGAAAACTTAATGAAAACTATGCTCGTGAGTTATTAGAACTCCACACCCTAGGTGTCAAAGGTGGCTATACTCAAAAAGATGTGATGCAAGCAGCTAAAGCACTAAGTGGTTGGCAAAACAATCAACGCTTTTGGCGAGGTAGGGTTAAGTTTGAAAGCTCTTTGCATGACTTTGAGGAAAAAGAAATCCTAGGACAAAAATTTCCTGCTAATACTAGTTCAGATTTAGAAGATTTAATTAACCTAGTTAGTTCTCATCCTTCAACAGCAAACTTTATCAGCACTAAACTCTGTCGCCGGTTTGTAAGTGAAAACCCTTCACAAGAGTTAATTTTACAAGTAGCAAAAAGGTTTCAAGAAAGTAGGGGTGATATTAAAGAAACACTAAGAGTTTTATTTAATTCAGAAGAATTTCTTAATGCTCCACCAAAGTTTAAGCGTCCCTTTACTTATATGCTTTCTGCACTAAGAGCAATTAATGCTAATTGTGACGCAGGGACAGCACTGCGACAGCACCTAGACACACTTGGACAATTACCTTTTAACTGGCCAACCCCTGATGGTTATCCAGATAGTGCAGAACATTGGCAAACACAATTATTACCCCGTTGGAATTTTGCTATTTCACTAGCAAACAACCAAATAAAAGGAACTAGTTGTAATTTAGAGCCTCTACAGTCAAACCTAAATACTTTTAATACTTTTGCAACAAGTTTAATCCAACGCGAACTGACAGAAAATGAATTAGCCGCAATTAATCAAGCAGAAAATATTAATGATAAAGTTGCCCTATTGCTTTGTTTACCTGATTTTCAATATCAATAATTTTAAGCCCAGCGATAAATCACTGGGCTATTATCAGATGCCCTTACAGGGCATTCAGGGCATTTACTCTTTTACAATCAGTGGGTTACTAATTCTATAAATATAGAGTACGTAGATTTAGGAGAAAAATTTATGTCTAAACAGGTTTTAGTGATGATTAATTTGCGTGGCGGGGCTGATGGATTAAATATTGTTGTTCCCTACCGTGAAGAAAACTATTACCAGATTCGTCCAACAATCTCTTTGTCTGCTCCTAATAACACTAATGGAGTAATTGACTTAGATGGTTTTTTTGGTATACATCCAGCACTCGCGCCACTAATACCGCTATATAAAAACAAACAACTAGCTTTTTTACACGCTGTAGGTTGGCCAGGAGACTCACATTCTCACTTTGAAGCTTGGGAAGAAATTGAACTGGGTATTGCAGGCCAAGAAAAACCTACCACAGGTTGGCTAACACGCTATTTACAATTAATTGCTCCAGAGGCTCCAGAATCTAGCCCACTGCAAACAATAAATTTTAGTGCTTGGCCATCAAAGCTTTTTATTGGCTGCCAAGGCACTAATCAATTAACTCAGTTATCAGACTTTCGTTTGGCACAATCTAATAAATCTAATAAACCCAATATTTTAGAAAGCTTAAAATCACTTTATAGTCAAACCTCTACATTAGGAATGGTAGGCCAACAAACCATTAATGCATTAGAAAAAGTAAACAAAATATTAGAAGCTAACTTAATAGGAAAAAACTACCCTAAGACTAAATTTGGTAATCAGTTACAAAGTGTAGCAGAGTTAATAAATGCTGATATTGGCTTAAAGGCTACAAGTTTGGATCTAAATGGTTGGGACACTCATATAATGCAAGGAGCGGCAAAAGGACATATGGCTAGCTTGCTTTCAGAATTAGCTAATTCGATTGCAACTTTTGCCGAACATTTACAAGATAAATGGAAAGATGTGCTATTAGTAGTAATGACAGAATTTGGGCGTAGAGCAATGGAAAATGCTAGTGCAGGAACTGAGCATGGCCAAGGAGGAGTAATGTTTTTTGCTGGTGGACAAGTAAAAGGCGGGCATGTTTATGGAGATTGGCCAGGACTAGCACAAGATAAACTAGTGGATCCTGGTGATTTAGCTATCACAACAGACTTTCGCCAAGCATTAAGTGAATTTATAATTCCTCAAGTTGGAGTAGCCAATATCACAAAAATTTTCCCTGCTTACCAAATCCGTAAACAATTAGGTATTTTAGCGAGTCAGTAACACTTGGGCTTGTAGCGCAAAGCCTCAGGTATAATGTTTATTGGGGTTGGTGCTAAAAATATCCATAAATACCATTTTATGAATGAAATAGAACCAACTGCTGATGCAAAACTAGTTAAGCGTATCCTAAATGATGAGCAACTCGCTTTTTCTGAGTTAGTTACGCAATTTCACCGACGGGTTTATAGTATTGCTTATAGGATGGTTGGTAATGTTTCAGAAGCAGAAGATTTATGCCAAGAGGTTTTTTTGCGTGTTTATCAAAAATTGTCCCAATATGATCCAAGTCTGCCGCTCGCGCCTTGGATTTGTCGAATTGCTAGCAATACGACAATTAATTATTTGAAAAGACGAGGTATTAAAACCGTGCCACTGGAAATAACTGTTAATTCAGAGCAGCAATTACGCCCAATCGTTGATAGGCGTGCTACGCCAGAGCAAGCATTGCTTAAGAGTAATCGTGATAAACAGTTACAAGCAGCAATTATGAGTTTGCCAGAAAACTATCGCCTAGCATTTACACTGAAATATGTAGAAAATTTAACATCTGAGGAAATAGGCGAAATAATGAATATTCCTCGTAATACAATAAAAACCTGGTTAGTACGTGCGCGTGAAGCATTGAGAGGAAAGCTTGTTGATGAACTGTGAAACGGCATTAGCATTAATTTATGACTTAGTTGATGGTGAGATATTACCTAAGGATGAGGCTTTGCTTAACTCACACCTAGCGAATTGTCTTTATTGCCAAGCTACGCTCAAATCCGTGCAAGCAGCAGAAAAGCTCTACCAAAGCGAAATACTAGTTAGTCCATCACAAGAATCAGCAAGTTTAATTACCAGCCAAGTTTTGCAAAATAAAAATGTTGTCTCTTTACCAGTTAAAAACACCTATTGGTCAACCAAACGAATCCTTTATTACGTTGGAGCAATGGCAGCAAGTTTTGCTGCTTTTATCTATTTAACAGGCGCAGTAATAGTAGCTAACTTTGTCTCTAACATAGACTTCTCTGCTAATAATGGTTTCCACATTGATATGTCTTTTAATCAACTTACACAGTTAGAGAGTGATTTATTAACTATATTTACAACAATTAACGCTTTTGTAAGCCAATCAACTTTGTTAAAAGATCTAGCAATAATTTTATTTCT
>JAHFUF010000144.1 GCA_023265235.1 Blastocatellia bacterium | reverse complement strand
AAATAAAAACAAAAAACTTTTCCTACATAACTCATTACTAAAATATATGAGTTAATTATATTTGTTTTCATAAACTCTAATTTGAGGTATATAAACTGCTTTATGCTGAAATCATTAAATATTTCTAACTTAGCGGTAGTGACAAAACTCCAAGTTGAGTTTGGTAATGGCCTAAACTTACTTACAGGAGAAACAGGATCAGGAAAGTCAATTATTGTTGATGCTTTAGGTATGCTACTTGGAGGGAGAGCATCAGCAGAAATGATTCGTTCTGGTGAACAAAAAGCTTATGTCGAAGGAACTTTTCAAGTAGTTAAACATCAAGAACTTTTTCGTACAGTAGAAACGGCTGGGCTTGAGATAGATACTAGGGAATTAGTTGTTCGACGGGAAATTGCTGCTAGTGGTAGAAGCCGTGTGTTTGTTAATGACGAATTAACCACTGTAGCGTTTTTGCGTGAACTAAGACCTTTCCTAGTTGATATTCACGGTCAAAATGATCAACAAACTTTACTCTATGCCGAGTCACACCTGGATTTATTAGACCTTTTTGCTGGCCTAGAAAAAGATTGTAATGAAACTCGAAATAAATATCATCAGTGGCAAAAACTAGAAAGAGAACTAGCAGAAATAAGAAGAACAGAAGCAGAGAGATTACGCTCACTAGATATTCTAGAGTTTCAAGCTACAGAGATTGAAAAAGTTGGGCTAGAAGTAGGCGAAGATGAGCGTCTACAAAATGAACGACGGCTCTTAATAAATGGAGAAAAATTAACAAATACGTCTGTTCATTGTTATGACCTTCTTTATGAAAGCGATTCATCAATACTAGCTCATATTACTACAATTGCAAAAAAGCTAGATGAATTAGCTAGCCTAGATACTCGCTTTGAGCCATATCTAGAACCAATGCAAACGGCTCGTTATGGCTTGGAAGATTTAGCTTATTTTTTACGTGATTATGTAGACCGTGCTGATTTTTCTCCAGAAAGATTAAAAGAAGTTGAAGAACGTCTAATTGAAATTGATAGGCTAAAACGTAAATATGGGACTTCGATTGAAACTATCTTAGCAACAGCAGAACAGATGAGAGAAAAATTACTTCGCTTACATTCTTCTGATGCTCAAGCGCGAGAGCTAATTTCTTCTATTGCTAAAGCTAAGGAAACCTATTGGCAGTTAGCAGAGGATTTAAGCAAGCGTCGTCGCAAAGCAGCTAAGGAATTAGAAATAGCAGTTATGGAAGAATTAAAATATTTAGCAATGGAGCGTACTGAGTTTCGTATGGGGTTTTTAGATAACCTAGTAGGAGATAATCGAGCTACTGAGCGGGGGATTGATAATGTTGAAATGCTAGTTTCTACCAATGTAGGGGAAGAATTTCGCCCACTTGTAAAAATTGCTTCTGGTGGAGAAATTTCTCGTTTAATGCTTGCCTTAAAAACTATTACTGCTCCAACTGAATATCCTCGTACATTAATTTTTGACGAAGTTGATGTTGGTATTGGTGGACGGGTTGCTGAGGCTGTAGGGCAAAGGTTAAAAAAGCTTGCAACTACCAACCAAGTTTTATGTGTTACACATCAAGCACAGATTGCTCGTTTTGCTGATATGCATTATTCTGTTGAAAAGAAAATCACTGCTGGACGTACTGAGGTTAATGTGGAAAAATTAGACCAATTAGGAAGAGTAGAAGAATTAGCTAGAATGATTGGTGGCTCACAAATTACCGAACTTACTCGCCAACATGCAAGTGAACTTCTGGTGGAATGCAAATAAAAAAAAGATTTTGTCGGCACGCCGACAATTCTTAGAAACTATTGATAGAAAGAGTGTTATAGCTTATGGAGACGAAGTTGTATCAGTTAAATAGTCGCCAACAATCTGGCGCAAATCAACCAAATCAAGAAACAAATAGTCATTTTAACAATGATGAACAAGAACAAACGCCAACAATTACTGGCCCAATGAGGCAGTTTTATATTGAAACTTATGGTTGTCAAATGAATGTACATGACACGGAAAAAGCCGCTTCTGTACTATCTCAAATGGGCTATAAGCAGGTAGAAAACGCAGTAGACGCTGACCTTATGCTACTTAATACCTGTATGGTGCGTGAAAAACCTCAACAAAAAGTTTATAGCCGTGTAGGAGAGCTAAAACGCGTTAAAACTAAAAAAGGGCAAACACCAGAAAAGAAAAATATACCTTTAATTGGAGTAATGGGATGTGTTGCACAGGCTGAGGCTGAAAATATTTTTAAGAAATCCCCTGATGTTAAACTAGTAATTGGCACACATTCTATTAATAAGCTACCAGAATTAATTGGGCAAATAGACAAGGGTTTTTCTAGGGCAATAGATATTCGCCAAACCAAAGAACCAGATTTTTTAGAAATTAGCCCAGCAGAGCACCAAACTAAACATATGGCTTTTGTCACAATTATTGAAGGGTGTGATAATTTTTGTAGTTTTTGTATCGTTCCTTTTACTCGTGGTCGTGAAAGATCTCGTCCAGCACTAAGAATTTTAGAAGAAGTACAAGGACTTGTGGCTAGGGGCTACCATGAAATACAGTTACTTGGGCAAAATGTTAATTCTTATAGAGGAAGTTTTATTGGGGTAGAGGATGAAACCTTAGTAAACTCTGAACGTGCTCCTTTTGTTTCTTTATTAGAATTGGTTGCTCAAAAATCTGGAGCATCAAGAATTAAATATACAACCTCACATCCGCGTGATTTTAACCAACAAATTGTAGATATTATGGATGAATATGAAAACCTATGCCCTTGGGTGCATTTGCCTGCACAATCTGGTTCTAGTCGAGTCTTAAAGCTAATGAGACGTGAATACACTAGAGCAGAGTATTTAGAAAAAATAGCTGCAATTAAAAAGGCAAAACGTGATATTGCTATTAGTGGAGATATGATTGTTGGATATCCTGGTGAAACAGAAGCAGATTTTCAAGAAACACTTTCACTTGTACGGGAAGTTGAGTATGATGGGCTGTATATGTTTAAGTATTCTCCTAGACCTAACACTCATGCTGCAAAACGAAAAGATAATATCCCAGAACAAGTAAAAACTGAGCGTTTGCTAGAGTTGCAAACACTACAAGCAGAAATGCAAAAACGGCGTTTCCAACGCTATATTGGAAGAGAAGTTCAAGTGATGGTAGAAGGCAACGCTGCAAAAGGACAAGGGCAATTAACTGGACATACACCTTGCAATAAAGTAGTAAACTTTGTTGCTCCACCAGAGTTAATAGGTAGTTTGACATATGTTCGTATCACTGCGGCTACTCCTAATAGCTTGTTGGGAGATTGGGCAATGCTTTAGTTGCTCATTAAAAGTAAAGTGAAAGTAGGAAGAGGCTATGGAAATAGAGATGAAAATAAGGGGACTAATGATAGACCCCTCAGCTAACACACCAATAGTAATACTCAAAGATGTTAATAGTGAGACGTTATTGCCTATTTGGGTAGGAGCTTATGAAGCAAATGCTATTGCACTAGAGATAGAAAAAATTGCCCCTCAACGCCCAATGACACATGATTTACTCAAAAACATAATTGAGCAAATGGGTGCAAGGGTACAGCGTATTATAATTACTAGTTTAATGGATAATGTGTTTTATGCTGTTATTGAGTTAATAATGGGGGATAATATGATCTTTTTAGATTCTCGTCCTTCTGATGCTATTGCGCTTGCTCTAAGAAGTGATTGTCCTATTTATGTTAATGAAGAAGTAATTAAAAATTCCCGAAGTACAAATGCAGAAAAAGGTAGTGATTTAGGTTTAGAAGATGAAATTGAACGAGATGAAGAAGCCGTAGAATGGCCAGAAGAAATAGATGATAGCGATATGAATAAATATAAAATGTAAGGTTTTTATAACTTATAACTTAAGCAAGCTAATTAAAACAATCTAGCAAATATTTGCTAGTTAACGAAAGTGGTTAAGATAATGTCTACACAACAAACTATTATATTAACTATTGCCAATCAAAAAGGTGGTATTGGAAAAACCACCACTTCTATTAATGTTGCTGCTGGATTGGCTAAAAGAGGTAAAAAAGTATTACTCTTAGATCTTGATCCTCAAGCTAATAGTACTTTAACTTATCTAGATTTTGAACAGTTTGGCCCATCAGTTTATGATTTTCTTATTGAAAGTGCTACTGCTGAGGAAACAATCTTAAATACAAAGATCGCTAATTTACAAATAATGCCTGCTAGGATTAGTTTAGCCAAAATAGAAAGTAAACTAGTAGGTGAATTTGATGCTCCTTTCCGTTTGAAAGACCGTTTAGAGCCAATAAAAAATCAATTTGATTTTATTATAATAGATACTCCGCCTACATTAGGGTTGATTACGGTAAATGCATTGGTAGCTTCAACACATTTAATGATTCCTATACAATCTTCTTACTTTGCACTAGAAGGAACAGATGATTTACTAGAAACAATGGAAAAAATCAAAGCTCGCCCTAATCCTAGTTTGCAAATGTTGGGGGTAGTAATTACTTTACACGATAAACGTACTACACTTGCTAAAGATATTCATGACCAAATACTTCAAGTTTTTGGCGAAAAAGTTTTTGCTACTGTAATTACTAAATCGGTACGTTTAGAGGAAAGCCCAGCTTATAAAGAACCAATTTATTCTTTTGCTCCTCAGTCTAGTGGTGCAATAGAATATGGTTCTTTGTGTGATGAAATTTTAGAGCGTGTTGGTGCCCTAGCAGCTGCAAAGGGCAAGTAGATTTAACTCTGGAGAAAATAAATGACTACTACAAAGCGAGGCTTGCCCTCAACCTTGAAGATGAGACATGATGTTCATTATGTAGAAGAATTAGCTGCTCGTAGCGGGGCACCTGTTGGGCGAATGATCCCTATTGATAGACTAGAAACCAACCCAAAACAACCACGTATTGATATTGGTAATTTGGAAGAGTTAGTTTCTTCTATTAAAGAAAAAGGTGTGTTAGAACCTATTTTAGTACGTCCTTCACAAGTAGGAGGACGGTTTATGATTATTTCTGGTGAGCGTCGTTACCGTGCTAGCCTAGCTGCTGGCCTTAAGGAACTTCCATGTATTGAAATGGATGTTGATGATCGAGCAGTAGCAGAAATCGCCTTAATAGAAAACCTACAGCGCAAAGACCTTACACCTTTTGAAGAGGCAGAAGGCTTTCAGGCTCTAGCAGAACGGTTTAATTATACTCATGAAGAAATTGCACAAAAAATTGGTAAATCACGTTCTTCTGTTACAGAGTCTCTTTCACTTATTAATATGCCAGTAGAAGTCAAAGAAATGTGTCGGCGTGCCGACATAGGTTCTAAAGCTATGTTGTTACAAATAGTTAGACAGCCTGACGTAGAAGCAATGATTGCATTAATCAGAAAAATTGAAAAACAAGGTTTAACCCGTGATGAAGTACGTAAAGTAGCTAAAACTCAAAAAAGCCGCCCTAAACCTTTTAGTTATCGTTTTCAACCAACAACCAAAGAGTTTACCTTGGAAGTTAAATTTAGGCGTACTCAAGTTGAGCTAGAAGAACTCCATAAAGCTATTTCAACGGCATTAGAACAACTAAGAGCACAAGTAGAAAAACAAATGCTAGAAAGTGCAAGTGCCACTTCAGCAGAGTAAAGAGCCTCCTTATGGAGGCTTTAATTTTGGAGGAAAACATATGAGTAGCAAAGCATTTTTTAATGAGGTTGCAAATCAATGGGACGAAATGCGCACAAGTTATTTTTCTTCCCAAGTGAGGGAAAAAGCTTTTGACATTGCAGGGCTGGAAGCAGGAAAAATAGCAGCAGATATAGGAGCCGGAACAGGCTTTATTACAGAAGGTTTAGTAACAAGAGGTATAAAAGTTGTAGTAGTAGACCAATCTGAAGAAATGATTAAGTCTATGCAAAATAAATTTGCTAGTTATCCTGAAATTCAGTACAAATTAGGAAATTATGATAGGTTGCCAATAGAGGATAATAAAATAGATTATGTTTTTGCTAGTATGTTTCTACATCATGTAGAAGAACCTTTAGTAGCTATAAAGGAAATGGTAAGAGTGTTAAAACCTGGTGGAAAACTAGTAATTGCTGATGCTGAAGAACATCCATATGAGTTTTTAAAAACAGAACATTATGATTGTTGGTTAGGGTTTAAAAAAAGTGACCTAAAAGAATGGTTGGTATCAGTTGCCTTAAACAATGTAACTGTAAAAGACCTAGAAGAAAGATGTACTGTGCCATCAAAGCTTACACAAGAAATAGCAGATATAAACATACTTGTTGGTTATGGAGAAAAGTAAAAAAGAATAATAGAGAGTTTTTTACTTTTTGAGCGATTTTTTACTTGAAGGTTTTTGACCATCCAACATTTTCTTTTTAATCCATTTGTCTAAGCGTTTCATATATGGCTCAAGTGGCTTAAACATTTTTGTCCGCCACCCACCGTTTTGATCTCGCCAAGTAACAAAATATTTTTCTACATATGCTCTAACTTGTGGCTGAAATTGGGTCATTTGACCTTTTTTGACTCCATAAGAAAAGGAAAGATGATAATGCTGACCAATTATAGCAAGTAATGCTCCTGCTATTTGAGATTTAAAGTTTAGCTTAGCTGCTAAACGTTTAAGATAGTTTTCCTTTTGTGCTAAGAAAAAATTCATTGCTAGTTCAATAAATGCTTGATTAGCTGGGGTTTTAGGGTGATAGAGTACTGGTTGAGGATCTTTAGTAACTGCTGCTAAACGAGGATCTTTAATATCATCTACAATTACTACTTTGCTAATCCCTCGTATATGCTCTTTAGGTACAGTATCAAAAACTTGATTAACTAACTTTTCTAAATCTGCTGGAAGCTTAATTGTGGCAAAATTTTCTACTTTTATTGGCATAATTTTGATAAAAATAACTCTAATAGATTGAAAATAACGGCAAAATAAACTATAGTCTGATAATTAGGTTGCCAGTTGAATTTTTATTTGCCTTAGTCTAATGAAACCTAATAAAGCGGTCAAGGCTCTATAGCAAAACCATAGCCTAAAATATAACCTATCTAAATAGTTTAGGTTACAACTATTAATTAAAGTAATAGTTGAGACGTTTTACGTGAAACATTTTGGAAGGAAAGAAAAACGATGTCATTAATGTCAGTAAGTATTATAAAAGTGTTCCTACAAGATTTAGCTGAAGTACAAAAATTATCTTCTAGCAAGATAGAAGCTTGTGAACAGGAATTAAATAAGTTAATAGATTTTGCCCG
The DNA here is from genome assembly GCA_023265235.1 of Blastocatellia bacterium. Classification (GTDB taxonomy): domain Bacteria; phylum Acidobacteriota; class Blastocatellia; order Chloracidobacteriales; family JADJPF01; genus JADJPF01. The sequence continues at coordinate 2,033 of JAHFUF010000144.1, read as the reverse complement.
TAACAGAGGAAAATCCATTCTAAGCGTAGATGGAAAAGATTTAATGTCCTATCTACGCTTCTTACGCTCAGAGGGTATGGAGAATAGCAAGATTAATCAAGTTTTAGCTTCCTTACGTAATTTCTATAGGTTTGTATCAGATAAAAATTTTTTACAGCATAACCCAGCAACAGATCTAACTGGCCCTAAAGCATGGCAGACAATGCCAAAATTTCTTAATAAAACAGAAATTGATAAGCTTTTTGCTGAACCAGATTGTAACTCAGACGTGGGGGTACGCGATTTGGCTATGTTAGAGCTACTCTACGTAACAGGAGTAAGGGTTTCAGAGTTAATTACTATTAAATTAACAGACCTTGATCTAACTAAAGGAATATTAACTTATTTAGGAAAAAGCAACAAAGAACGCGACATTGTTTTAGGCAAAGCTCAAAGTTCTTTAAGAGAATATTTACCTGCTAGAGAGCGGTTATTGAGACAAAAAAAGTCAGACCTACTTTTTGTTAATAATTATGGTGAAGAAATAACTAGACAACAATTTTGGCGAATAATTGTTGAATATGGAAAAAGCGCAGGGCTAGGACATATTACCCCTCATATGCTACGACATACTTTTGCTACTCATTTATTAGAACATGGTGCAGATGATGCTTCAGTAGGAATGTTAGGCATAGGTGAAAGCTCTAAAAAAGCAGAATATACACATTTAGCTGATGATAGGCTAAAATCTGTTTATCAAAAATTCCATCCTAGGTCTCGCTAGCAGTATAACCTCAAGGTGTTATTTTAAGACTTATATCTTAAACATAGGTTTTGCAAATAGGAGGGTTATTGATAAAGGGAAACTTCCTATTTTAAGGATTTATTTTGTTGTTTAGCTGGTAGTATGAATTTTATAATGGCTTGAGAAACTCGTTTGTAGAAAGTGTAGAAAATAACATGTCAGAAGAAGTTGTAAATAATATAGTAAAAAGTGAAGAAGAGAATGTCCCAAAAAATAGCTTAGGGGAGAATAAACTAAAAGATAGCTTAATTAAAGCTCTTAAACTATTAATTGGTTTAATAATGTTGGTTGTTGTTATTCATTCAACAAAACTAGATTCTCCTCAACAAATAAAAAAAGTATTACTCGCTGATCCTAGTAGATTATTAACAGCTTTGTTTTTTGTAATTATTGCTCAATTTTTAGGAATTAAGAGATGGCAAATTTTGGCACAATCTTTAAAAATCCAAGCAAGCTTTTTACATGTTACTAAATTACATTTTCTAGGTTTGTTTTGTAATAACTTACTTACTACTATGGGTGGTGATGTAGTAAAAGCTTTATACCTAACAAACAAAGAACAAAAATACGAGTCTTTACTATCAGTTATGATAGATAGATATGTTGGTCTTTTGGTAATTCTTTTTGTTGCTTCTATAGCAGCTTTTTCATTACCTAGTGATACTTTTCATCAAAACTTAGCTTATACAACTTGGGTAATTTTATTAGCTCTTATTGTTGGTGGCGCAACATCACTTTTATTTTCTGAAATTGTAGCTAGAACATTGGAAAGATTTAGAGGTTTGTTAGAGAAATATAAAAAGGAGCATTGGCCAGGTAAAATTCGAGAATTAAGTGTGTTAACCAAAGCATTTTTGAAGAACTATTATGTATTTGGTTCATCTTTGCTGCTTTCTGTCCTCTCCCAAGGTTTTGCAATTTTAGCTGTTCATCAACTTTCTTTGGGTGTTGGGGCGCGAATTGATGCTAGTACTATGTTTGTAGTTGTTCCAATTGTTTTATTAATTAGTGTTATACCTATTTCTCCTGGTGGTTTAGGCACAAGAGAAGCAGCTTTTACTTATTTGTTAACAAATGCTTATATTACTTTTGGTATAGAAGCAGACTTTGCTAAAAGTGCTGCTGCACTAGTAGCTATTTTATGGTTGGCACTAAACTTACTAATTAGCTTACCTGGAGCAATTAGCTATTACTCAATGATAAATAATAGACATTATCAAAAATAAAGAAATGTAGGGGGCGAACTCTT
>JAHFUF010000764.1 GCA_023265235.1 Blastocatellia bacterium | reverse complement strand
AGATAGCCAAAAGGAGAAGTAGTTTATGATTGAAAATCTGATTGAATATTGTGCTCGTAATCGCTTTATAGTTTTTGCTTTTACTATATTTTTATCAATTTGGGGTTTATGGGCATTAAAAAACGCCAAACTTGATGCACTACCAGACCTTTCTGATACACAAGTAATTATTTTTACTGAATGGGATGGGCGTTCACCAGATTTAGTAGAAGCCCAAGTCACTTATCCAATAGTCACTCGGCTAGTTGCTGCTCCAAAAGTAAAGGTTGTGAGAGGACAATCTTTCTTTGGGCTTTCTTTTGTGTATGTGATTTATGAGGATGGCACAGACATTTATTGGGCACGTAGTCGAACACTAGAATATCTCAATGGACTAAGAGATAAACTTCCTACAGATGTTTCACCTACCTTAGGGCCAGATGCTACAGGAGTTGGTTGGGTTTATGAATATGCTCTAGTTGATGAAACAGGTAAACATGACTTACAAGAACTACGCTCTTTTCAAGACTGGAATTTGAAATATTCAATTGAATCTGTGCCAGGAGTCGCTGAAGTAGCTTCTGTTGGAGGGTTTGTTAAACAATATCAAGTAGAACTAGACCCTAACAAGTTATTAGCTTACAAAATTACTGTTGACAAAGTTATTACTGCAATTCGTCGTAGCAATGCTGATGTAGGCGGACGCTCAATAGAGTTTGCTTCAACTGAATATATGGTTCGTGGTCGAGGTTATATTAAATCTCTAGATGACTTAAGAAATATTTCTTTAGGTTCAAATGAAAACGCAATTCCAATATTTTTAAGAGATGTAGCAGATATTAAGATTGCCTCAGAAGCCCGACGGGGACTAGCAGAACTTGATGGTAAAGGTGAAACAGTTGGAGGCATTGTAATTGCTCGTTATGGCGAAAATGCTTTTGATGTGATAGGTCAAGTAAAAACAAAACTTGAAATGATTAAAAACTCTCTTCCTGTTGGGGTAAAACTTGTTACCACTTATGATCGCTCAGACTTAATACAACGTGCAGTACATTCTCTTAATGAATCATTGATTGAGGAATTAGCTGTTGTCGCAATATTTATCATTGTGTTTCTACTGCATTTTCGTAGCGCACTTGTTCCAATTATTAGCCTACCTTTAGCTGTGCTACTTTCCTTTATCCCTATCTACTACCTAGGTTTAACTGTAAACATAATGAGCTTAGGTGGAATTATTATTGCTATTGGAGCAATGGTTGATGCTGCAATTATCTTTGTTGAGAATGCTCACAAAAACTTGGAAGAATGGGAAAAGGCTGGTAAGCCAGGAAATCGCACAGATGTTTTGATCACTGGATTTCGTGAAGTTGGTTCGTCAATCTTTTCATCTCTTTTGGTTTTAACAGTGTCATTTATTCCAGTATTTACCCTAGAAGCCCAAGAAGGAAGGCTCTTTAAGCCTCTAGCTTATGGCAAAACCTTTGCAATGTTTTTTTCTGCTGTACTAGCTGTAACGCTTGTTCCAGCACTAGGAATGTTATTAATTCGTGGAAAGATTCGTCATGAAGAAAAACATCCTATTAGCCGCTTGCTTCATTGGTTATATTCACCAGTGCTTTATTTTGTGGTGAGGTTTAGAAAGACAGTTATTTTGTTAGGGGTTTTGGTAGTTGCTACAACAATTCCAGTATTTCTAAAGCTTGGCTCAGAGTTTATGCCACCGCTTAATGAAGGCTCTATTCTTTATATGCCAACAGCCGTTCCAGGTATTTCTATAACAGAGGCAGCCAAAGTTTTACAGACCCAAGATAAAATCTTACGCACATTCCCAGAAGTTGTAAGTGTTTTTGGTAAAGTTGGACGAGCACAAACCTCTACTGATTCAGCCCCACTTTCAATGGTCGAAACAACTGTTTTACTTAAACCTGTAGACAAGTGGCGCACTATGGAACAAAAGCGTTGGTATTCAGAAATGAATTTGCCAGAGTGGATTAAGTCACCTATTAGGTATTTATGGCCAGATAGTAGGTTTATGGAATGGAATGAGTTAATTAGTGAAATGGATCAAAAGCTACGTGTACCAGGAATGCCACCTATCTGGTGGATGCCTGTACAAACACGAACAGAGATGCTTTCTACAGGTATTCGTTCAAACCTAGGGATAAAAGTTTTTGGTGATAATTTAGAGAAAATTGAAAAAGTCTCAATACAAATTGAGCAAGCCCTTCAAACTGTTTCTGGGACACGTAGTGCGTTTGCTGAACGTGTAACAGGAGGCTACTTTATTGATTATGAGATAAACAGAGAAGCTATAGCTCGTTATGGTCTTAATGTTGCCGATGTAGAAGATATTATTGAAACAGCTTTGGGAGGAAAAAATATTGCTACTACAATTGAAGGCCGAGAACGCTATCCTATTAATGTACAATACCTTAGAGAACTACGTAGCAATGAATTAGCCTTAGAAAAAATATTAGTTCCTACTCCATCAGGAGCGCAAATTCCTATCTCACTTCTAGCCAAAATCCGTTTTAATACTGGCTCGCATATGATTCAGAATGAAGATGGTTATCAATTTGGTGTAGTTTTTGTTGATGTTGCAGATCAGGATTATGAGGGCTATGTAAAAAAAGCTCAAAAGGTAATTCGAGAAAAAGTAGAACTACCAGCAGGTTATCAAATTGAATGGGCAGGCCAGTATCAATCAATAGTTAGGATGAGAGATAGACTAAAGATAATGGTTCCACTAACACTATTTATTGTTTTCTTTATTCTCTACCTTAATTTTAATTCTTGGAAACATACCCTAGTTGTAATGCTAGCAGTTCCATTCTCGCTAGTTGGAGCCGTTTGGCTACTTTATTGGTTAGGTTTTAATATGAGTGTAGCCGTTTGGGTAGGTATGATTGCACTAGC
>JAHFUF010000763.1 GCA_023265235.1 Blastocatellia bacterium | reverse complement strand
ATAGCTTGATTGATTGCCAATGCTTTGTTTGATTTGATTAGCTCAGATAGCTTAGTCAGTACATCTTCACGGCCAGTAAAGTAATGGTTACGTGATGGAAGGTTATGCTTGAATGGCGGTGTGGGTATATTTAGTAAGTTGTTTTGTGAACTTAGTTTATTTTCAACTGATTGTAGTTCTTTTTCTAAGCTATCAATCTGGCGTTGTATACGAAGCTTGTCTACTTCAGACAAAGAAAAACCTAGCTGTTTATAGTTTACTGCAATTTCCTCAATTAGTTCTTGCTTGCGTTGTTCAAGAATTGGTTGCAAATTAGGGTAAGATAAATTTGGCATAAAGAGAACCTTTGAAAATTAATTACTTCTAGATATTTTATTTTCAACATCTGCTAGTTCAAATTCTAAGTCTTTAATTTGGCGATTAATACGAAGCCTGTCTACTTCGCTCAAGGAATAACCTAATTGTTTATAGTTAGCAGCAATTTCTTCTACTAACTCTTGCTTACGTTTTTCAAGGATTGGTAGTAACTGATTATTAGTATCACATGATGAATTAAATGTAGGGGAACATTGTTGATTTGGTCTACTAGTATTTGTAGCTGTATCAGGTAGTGAAGTTGTTATATTTTCTTGGTTATGGTTAGCCAAAATCATTTCTTCATGAATTTTTTCGTAAATTCGCTTAATATCTTGTTTAATGTTTTCTATGTTGAAAAGTACTTTTCTGTCATTTTCAGAAGTTTCGCCTTTGATTAAGGCATTAATCCAAGAGTAGTGCATATGTTCATCAATATGTTGAAATACCCATTCAAGCTTTTCTTGGATTGATAATTTTCTAAACTCAGATTCATCTGTTGGTAGAGGGTTTATTTTCGATGCTATTTTAAGTAGTCTAAATAGGGATACTTCTGCGCTAGTTTGACAATAATTTAACCATTCCTGATTAATGTATTTGTGTTTTTTTTCTAAATCTGAGAAGTCAAACCAAATTTGTTTATCAATTTCCGTAAGATTGTTTTCTGGGCTATCAGATATAACATAGTAATTTATTTTAAGTTTGAGTATATATAACAGATCACTAATGTTTGTTTCATCTTGGCTAGGTTTGTTGTCAATGTTGTAACAAGGTACAGTTAAAGGTTTATTGATAATATGGTTAAATTCTTTAAAAGAGAAATCAGAATGGTTAGGCGAACCGTAGTTATCATCGAAGTCAGCATTATCTTTATTACTATCATCGAGATGAGGATAGGTAGTTAGTAGTTTATTTTTGATTTCTATTGCTTTATGTGTTTCTATTTCAAACTGGGTTTTAGTGAAGTTATATTGTTCTAATAGATCATTTTCTAAGTTATTGGTAATGATTCGTATAGGATTATTGCCACTAATAAAATTTAAAAAACTTTTTAATTCGAGAAGAAATTGTCTTGGAGGTTTATTTACTACAGATTCAAATTTTTGCTTTAACAATTGAATTAACTGGTCAGAATACTTAATATTACCAGGAGTATTATTAAGTATGGGGCTGATTTTAGTAGTCAATGGCTCATAAATATTACTAATTGTTTGAGTTTGATAATCACTACCAATTAAAGGGTGAAGAACGTCAGGTTTACTTAAAACGTGTTTAGCTAAGGAAACAGCAGTAAAAGCAGCAAAAGATTGAGCAGAATCATTTTTATTACCATCAGCCCAATCACAGATAGATTTAATAAGGATAACTTCAGTCTGTGGAACAACAGCAGAATAAGCACTAGCACCTTCCATTTCACCACCAATAGCAGTAGGAAATTCTTTAACCAAAGTATCTCTAAACTCTCTATTATTAACAACTTTATCACCAGAAAGAACTAAACCTTGGTAAACACTAACATCAAAAGATTGTCCATTAAAAGTAGCTTTCCAATCACTACGACGCATCCTAAAACGCTCAGAAAGAATATTGCCACAAGGAACAGATTGTCCTCTATGAACGGAGAAGTTTTCATTTAATTTTTGTAATTCATAGGGAAAGATACTTTCAGCAATTAACACATCACCAAGCTTTTGTTTACTGTTATCGATACCAAAAGCAATTCCTAGCAGAAACACAGCTTTAGGCTTAAGTTCATTTATTGCTCTTTCTGCTGTAAGAGTAGCACCTTGTCGGCCTAGGCTACCCATAGTAGATTCAGTATAAGCAGCAGGGTAATTACCAAACTTGCCAATTCTATAAGTAATGCTAGATAAAGCACCTTGCAAAATAGCTTCTTCTCCATTCAAAGGAGTCATTTCAGATAGCAAAGCTTTTCTTTCCCATTCATTAACAGTTAAGAGCAAAATCTGAACTGTTGAAATTACCTGTTTGAGCTTATCAATACCAACATCTATGATGTTAGGCGTGTTGAATGTAATTTGTGGAATAGGTTGTGGAGTGTTTGTTTGTTCTTGAGATGGGTTTTGGTTATTAGAACCAGGGTTTTCTTGGATCTCACTAGGCTTACTACTAGCTAGTAATTTGGATAGCAACTCATCTGCTACACTATTAAATATTTGATTTTGAGGTCTATCTTCTTTAGCAAAAGCAATTAATTCAGCTATCCATCCTTCTTTGTTTGCCCTAGTAATTAAGTCAAATAAAATCTTTTCTAATCCACTAGCAGTAGTGATACTATAAAGATCCTTGTTTAACTTAAACTTAAGCATTTGTTCGAGCGAATCAGTATCAAAGGCGGTTAATAACGCTTTTTGCAGTTGTTCAAACTCTTGCCCTTTTAGCCTCATAAATAATCTGTCACTTTCTACTAGGAAAAATAGCTAATCAATTAGCGTTTATTTAACAGAGAATCAGCAACAACCCTAAGATGTTCATTGCCAGAATTATATTCTTTAGCACAAGAGATTAATTGGTTTATCC
>JAHFUF010000762.1 GCA_023265235.1 Blastocatellia bacterium | reverse complement strand
TAAAAGTGATAGCTTATTTTCTAACTGTTCAGTCTGTTACGGTTCAAGCTTCTTAATCGTCTATCAAAACGGTGTTAGAGGTGCAAAAAGATGTCCTAATGCTGTTTGGGATGAACCTAGTAAAAAGCATGTTTGCCATCTAAACAATGTAATAACTGGACAAATTGCAACCAAAGAAAACAAACAAGACCTACTAAAATCTATTCGTAAGCTAGTTTTTGAATTAAAAATCAATACCAATATGTTTTTGGCAGCAATGAGCCAATTTTTCCAAGTTAGTTCTTTAGACCAACTAAGTGTCAAACAATTGGAGCTAGTACTCTTTAAGCTTAAATTAGCTAGAGAGTTCAAATTAGGGTTAATTCATACTAGCCAAATTCCACAACAAGAGCTTTTTGTAAGTCAAAGAATCTCAAGAGTTGCTTAAGCTCTTTAGATAGTTTTTTTAACTTACTAACCAAATCACCAACGAGTTAATCAAATCACCAACAAGGAGAAAAGTATGAGTAACCAAATCTCATCAGAATCAGCAAAAGTGTGTTCATCGTTAGGAGTTAATCCAGTTGTAATTACAAAAACAGCCACAAAAACTACTAACCTTAATCCCGCTTCCATAAAAAAGATAGCATTAAAGTGTCCTGATTGTGGAGTAGGGATGAGTTTAAGAGAAGGTAAATATGGTTTGTCTTATTTCTGCAATAGATTTCCTTATTGTAGGGGTAGCCACAAAGCATCTAAAAAAGGAAAGCCTCTAGGTTTTCCTGTAAATCAAGAAACAAGAAGTTGGCGCGTAAAAGCTCATAAGGCTTTAGAACGCCTCTACAAAGGTAGCGATAAAGTTATGACGAAAACAGAAGCTTATGGATTTTTTGCTTATAGTATGGGCTTAAGTGTTAAGCAAGCTCACATTTCTAGGCTTAATCTAGAGCAATGTCAGCAAGTAGTTGAGTTACTTGATTTTGACTGTTAATAGTAACTTTTCTTGCCAAAAAAGCTCTACGCTAAATCCCAAATAAATACAAAGAATTATTTAAGTTTGTTTTTTTTACTATTTTATCTTAGATGAAATAGTAGAATGAAGTAAAGATCCTTAGCTGATAAGCCTTGTGCCTATCAGCTATTTTTTTTGCTAAATAACAAAACTAGAAAACCTGTTTTGCTTTATATTGGTAGGTCAGGAAAAAGAATGTTTAATTTGGCAAACAGGTCTAAATATGAACAACTCGGAGTATAAAATTGTGATTGCTGGCAGTGGCCCCGGAGGATTAATGGCTGCTCTTGCTCTTAAAAAGCAAGGTTTCTCTTCTTTGGTGGTTGAAAGTGCTAGTCGTGAAAAGATTTGTGCTGATATTGGAGGTAGTTATCATATCGGCAGTCCTACTCTCTCAGTATTAGAGCATTTAGGAGTGGCAGAACAGTGCCGTAGCGCGGGCACCCGATTTAGTACGTTGAAAGTCTTTGCTAGTGACGGTAGTGTGATAATGAAAATGCCCCTACCGCAAAATATAGATATGATGACATTACGCCGTTCCTCATTACAAACAAGTTTACTTTCATTATTGGATCAATCTCAGATGCGATGTGAGGTTTCAGTCTCTTCTTTTGAAGAAATTGAAGAAAAAGTACTAGTAAAACTATCGACAGGAGAGCAGATACAAACAAAATTGTTAATTGGTGCTGATGGGGTAAATAGTAAGGTTCGCCAAGTATTGTTAAATGATGGTTTGCCACGATTCTGTAATTTAACCTGTTGTTGGGGGCGTGTAAAACTTGATCAAATCAAAAATCTGAAGAATTTTACTACTAATGATGCCATTACACAGTTAGGATTAGGATCTTCTATTGCTATTGCTACTATTAACAATGAGGTTATTTGGTCAGCATTTTGGCGTACAACTAACTTTCAAAGAAGCGAAGATCCTATTAAGAGAAAGTCCCAGGTAATGGAAAAGTTTTCTTCTTGGGCTAGTCCCACACCAGAGATAATCATGGCAACTCCATCTGAGATAATAGCTGAAGTTGGTATTTGGGATAGAGATCCTTGTAAAAATTGGTATAAAGGGCGCGTGGTATTAATTGGAGATGCAGTACATCCAATGACACCTTTTTTGGGACAAGGAGCAAATAGTGCCATGATTGATGCTTTTGTTTTAGCACATTATCTTGGTCGTCAACCATATGCTACTGCTTTTAAGTCATATCAACAAAGACGCAAACCCATTACAGATAGGAACATAAAAACTGCACGCGAGATCTCAGATTACACAACGACCGATAAACGATGGAAACATTTTCTTAGTACTAGTTTTTTACGCTTTATGCCAAAAAGTATTATCCTTAACACAATGCTTAAAGCTGATCAGTTAAACGATATTTCCGATATATTAACTACCACAAAATAGATAAATCAAACTAGGCTAGTCAAATTAATTGACTAATAATTCTTTAATTTTATAAATTATTTACCTTTGGATTTTTTCTTAGAATCAGATTTAGCGGCATTAAGTTTAAGCTTTACCAATAATTCATAGTTGCCCGTTTTTAGCCGTTTAACTAAAGGAGCAAGACCACGAACTGCAATAAGGTCTTTATTGTAAAAAGATTGTCTCCAAGGATTTTGTGATAAGTCATTTGCAAAGGAAGCTAGCACATTCTTAACCGCTTGGTCAGTTCTAGCAGGGGGATATTTATTGACTTCATCCAAGACTGACTCAAAAGTAACTTCTGTAAAACCCCGTTTAGTAAATTCATTAATTATTTTTAGTACTAAATAATACTTCTCGAGTTTTACCAATTTAGGCAGCCCAAAGGGAGCGTAAGTTATTGAAAAAGCCAGTATTTGGAATTTTGGAATAGTTTCTAGGAGCGATGGAATCAAGAGAAAGCTCAAGAAAAGA
>JAHFUF010000761.1 GCA_023265235.1 Blastocatellia bacterium | reverse complement strand
GGTTAAAGGCAATATTAATTACTAACTTGCAATCTAAAAATCGTGGACTAGGATTATTATTAATTGCCTATAAACAAAAACATACATTTCAAACAAATGAAATACAGTTAATCAGCGCTATTGGACGTCAAGTAGGGGTAGCAATGGAAAATGCCCGCCTAGTAGCAAGTTTACAAGAAGCCCTACAGGAACTTAGAGAAGCTAATCGGTTGAAAGATGAGTTTTTAGCTACTCTTTCTCATGAACTACGTACACCTCTTACTTCTATTCGTGGTTGGACAGAGCTTTTAATTGACCGTGATGATATAGACGAAGAAATACGGTCTAACCTTAAAGCAGTGCTTAATAACGCAGATTCTTTACAACAATTAATCAATGATCTTCTAGAACTCTCACGTATTGAGAATCGTGTTCTTAAACTAGAACTTGAGCAAACAGATATAAACTTAGTGATTATCTCAGCCGTACAAACAGTTAAGCAAGTTGCAGATAATCGCACTGTAAAAATCGAACAAGATTTAGCATTAGATTTACCAGAAATAAGTGCTGATAGTAATAGGCTACAACAAGTATTTTGGAACCTACTCTCTAACTCGATAAAGTTTTCTCGCTCCAATGGCTATGTTCATATTACTACTAGGTATAATGATGAATGGATTGAGGTAAAAGTAGAAGACAATGGTATTGGTATTGAAGCAAGTTTTTTACCGCTAGTATTTGAGCGATTTCGTCAAGGAGATAGTTCTTCTACTCGTCGATATGGTGGGTTAGGTATAGGTTTATCATTAGTAAAATCTTTGGTTGAAGTCCATGGAGGTGAGGTTCAAGCAGAAAGTCCTGGTAAAGATCAAGGCAGTACTTTTATAGTAAGACTGCCTATACTAAAGCAAAACATAGTTACTATAAATAGCGACTTAAAAGATAAACTATCAGAGGAAATTAAAACACTAAATAATAAACCTAAATCATTGATTGTTGAAGATTTAGAAGATAGTTTAAGAGTGTTAGTTTCAATAATGGAGCGTCAAGGCTATGAAGTACTAACTGCTAGGAGTACTGAAGCTGGCTTGCGTATGGCAGAAAGGCATTGCCCCAAAGTAATCTTGATGGATGTAAATATGCCTGGACGTAACCCCTATGATATATTGCTTGATTTACATTCTCGCCCAGAACTAGTTTCTATTCCTGTAATTGCTATTTCTGGGTTTTTGCCAGAAAATGAAAGGCAAAAAATTCTTTCTATTGGGTTTGCAGGATTAATTACAAAGCCTTTTAGACGTAGTGAGCTAGTAACAATGGTTAATAAATTACTTACACCTCTAAGCACTGCAATACTTGAAACTGAACAAGAAACAAGTGAAGAAACCAACTAAATAGTTAAAGTTAATTTCTTAGGAACACATCATGACTCTTTGGCAAGCCTTAATCTTGGGCATTATTCAAGGTTTAACAGAATTCCTCCCTATTAGCAGTACTGCTCATATGACATTAACAGGAAAACTTTTAGGCGCGATGCAAAAGCTTTCTCCTGAACAATGGACAGCTTTTATGGCAGTAATACAACTAGGGACACTACTAGCTGTATTACTATATTTTGCTCCTGACCTAGTGACTATTACTCGGGAATTTATTGCAGGCAATCTATATTACTTAAAAGGTAGAGATATGGTACTTAGCCCTGAGGCAAGACTAGGGTGGTATATTATTATTGGCTCTATTCCAATAGTCATTATTGGCTTAATTCTCAAAAAACTTATTGAAGGAGACTCAACCAAAAACCTATATGTAATTTCGATTAGTTTAATTGTTTGGGCAGTTTTTTTAGCATTTGCTGAAGTTCATGGAAGACGTATGCGGACTGTAGAACAACTAACTATCTTTGATTCTATTTTGGTTGGTATTGCTCAAGCATTTGCTTTAATTCCTGGTTCTTCACGTTCAGGGACAACTATTACTGCTGGGCTTTTTGTTGGGTTAACTCGTGAATCTGCGGCACGATTTTCTTTTCTACTTAGCATCCCATCTGTTTTTGGTGCAGGAGCTTATGAACTTTATAAATATAGGCATGAAATAATTGGACAATTAAACCTTCCTGTAATTGTTGCAACAATTGCTGCGGCTATTGTTGGCTATATTACTATTGAATTATTAATGCGCTACTTGCAAACACATACAACATATATATTTGTAGGCTATAGAATCATACTAGGAGTAATAATCCTAGCTTTGGTTTTGACCAAAGTGGTTAATGCCTAGGAAATAATCTTGATTTTTCAAACCAAAATTGCTGATACTATTTTAATAACTCCAATGCAGCTAAAGTCATAGCTTTAACCCCAGTAAATATTGTTGGTTCAGTCATTGGGGCAAATTGGCTAGAATGCAAAGATGGCAGTGGTGTTCCTTCTGCACGACTTTTAGCTACTTTGCTTGGTTCAACTGCTCCTAACCAAAAAATAAAGCCAGGAATTTGATCATTTAAGTTGAAACGACCAAAATCTTCGCCTCCCATAACAGGATCGGTTTTTACTACGTTATCTTTTCCTAAAACCCGCTCAAAAACACCGCTTATTCGTCGGCTTAGTTCAGGGTTATTAAAAGTTGCTGGGGTAAACTCTGTTTCTACTACTTCGACAATTGGTAAGCGGTTATCAGGAATGCCTGCTGCTATAGCAATACCTTTGGTAATGCGCTCAATACTACTAAGTACTTTTTGACGTACTTCTTCTTTATATGTTCTAACAGTTAATTGTAGCTTTACTTCATCAGGAATGATGTTGTGTTTTGTGCCACCATTAATTGAGCCAACAGTAACAACTGCTGGGTCTAGAGGCGAATTTTCTCGGCTAACAATAGTTTGTAGGGCTAAAATAATTTGTGCTGCTAATACTATAGGATC
>JAHFUF010000760.1 GCA_023265235.1 Blastocatellia bacterium | reverse complement strand
TGCAATGGCAATAAAATTATACCTTTGTCCATCAGCACTAGAATCTAGCTTTTGTTCAGCTTTAAGCAAGCCTTCTGCTTGAGGGTCATTTTGTGAGACTAGTGCAGTAATAATATCCCAGCGATCTTTAGACTTAAGTGTTATATCAGGAATTGTTACTGAGCCAGAAAGTAACCCTACTAAGTTTTTTCTACCTGTTTCACTAGACACTAAACTTGGTAAAGCACGAAAATAAGTTAGTTTTAACCCTTTGTCTTTTTCTTTATTGAGTTGCTCAAAAAACATAGCTTCTAATTTTGGAGCAATTGCAATTTGTTGTTTAGTGGACAAATAGCTACCAAAGGCCGTAGAGCTATTAGCTAAAATCTGCTGTACTGTAATGGCGTCTCGCTCGTTTGGAAGTGAACTGCAAACCAATTCTAAATAATCCATTGGAGCCAGTTGTGCTTCTCTAACCGCGTCCCACATTGCTCCCCAAAGCAAAGCACGCAAGAATTCATCATTAATTAAAGTTAAGTTTGTTTTTACATAACTTAAACTTTTTTCATCTAGTCGAAATTGACCATAACCAAAATCTTCATAGTTGGTAAAAATATAATCTGGTTGAGGCTTTCCTACTACATCTGGTACTACAGTTGTAGCACTAGCTAGCGAGATAGTTAGCACTATAGGTGACTTATTTTTATAAGCTAGCACCATTTTGGTTTTAATTGGCCAAAGGGTTTCTTCAGCTAAAATATTCTGTTGGTGTAGTTTAAGGCTTGTGATTTTCCTTTTATCAATAGTAAGCTGAGGTTCAACCACAGCCATTGCACGACGTTTAACCCAGCTATCAGCCCAAGATGTTAGAGAGTACCCTGCTGAAGCCTCATAGCAATGAATCAAATCTGACCATTCAGCATTACCAAAAGCATGGTTTTTCAAAAACAGTCGTACCCCTTTTTGAAAAGCTTCTGGGCCTAAATAAAATTCTAGTTGACGTAACATTGAAGGGGCTTTGGTGTAAACAATATTGCCATAAGCAGATTTAGCATCTTTTAAGTTAGGGATTTCTTGGAAAATAGGCGTTGTCCCTTTTGTGCTATCAGTAGAATAAGCACGAGGTTTATTAGCTTGATAAAAGTTTTTCCAAACATTACCAGGAAAAACCCTTTCCATTGCCCTATAAGCCATAAAAGTTGCAAATCCTTCTTTTAACCAAAGGTCATCAAACCAACGCATTGTTACTAGGTTGCCAAACCATTGATGTGCGGCTTCGTGCAAAATTAGCGAGGCGCGACCAAGCAAGTCATTGGGTGAAGGTTCGTTAGGAAACAACATTCTATCTTCACGAAAGAAAATTGACCCTGCATGTTCCATTCCTCCATAAGCAAATTCTGGCAAAATTACTAAGTCGCATTTACCAAAAGGATAAGGATAGTCAAAATATTCACCTAAGACTTGAAACCCTTCACGATTTATTCTAGCAATTTCATCAAATTCAGCCTTAGCTCTATCTAGCTTAGACTTACGTACAAAAATTTGCATAGGAACCTTAGTGTTTTCAATAGAAAGTTTGGCAAAAGTCCCAGCCGCAAAAGCAAATAAATAAGTACTAAGCGGTTTTGTTTGTTGAAATGTTAGGGCTTGAAATCGTCTCATTGCACCCATACTAGTAGTTTCTACTGGTGTATTAGAAATTACTTCCCAGTTTCCAGGTGCTAGCACAGTTAAAGTAAACAGAGCCTTTAGATCAGGTTGATCAAAGCATGGAAAAGCCATATGAGCATCGCTTGGCACAAAAAGCGTGTAAAGATATTCGCTGTTGTCATCTTTATCAATATAACGAGTAATTGCAGCACCAGATTTTTCAATAGGGGTTTCAAACTCTATGTCTAGGGAGTTTTGCCCTTCCTGAATTGCTTCTACAGGAATAACAATATGCCCATTGATTTGTTGAAAATTACTTATAGGTTTTCCATTAACTTGAATGGTTTGGGTTTTTAATTTTCCATTAATTTGATCTGGTAGCCTTCCTAGCCCCTTAAAATCAATTACTAGAGGTTGTAGCGGGCGGGCTATCTTTAGATCTACCCTAACTTGACCAGAGGTTGTCTCTTTTTGAGATCTAAGGTCAAAGGTTAAATTATAACGAATATCTGAATATAACTTAGCTCGAAGATTGGCTAACTCTCTAGAAATACCAATAACTGGTTGATTTTCAGAAGTAGGAATATTATTAGTGTTTGCCATAACTTTATTGTTTAGACTGCTTATGAAAAGTAAAATAATTATTGCTAATATTTGCCAATAGTTCATAAAATTTAATTCATTTCTTGGGAAATTAAAGTAAAATAGGCGATTACAAAACAACCTTAGCAAGTGCAATATTATCACCTCGAAAAATTTATCACAAAAAGTAATTATTTTAGGAGCATTTATGAAATTAAAAATTTTAATTGCTGTTTTAGTAGTAACCTTAATAGGTGTAGCCGTTTATGACTATTTCTCCAAACAGGAAAGCCTGCTAGTAGCTGCTAGGGATGGAAAAGCTACTACTACAGAAGAACTATTGAAAAAAAGTAAATGGGGTATAGAGGATAGGGACGAGAAAGGGCGAACCCCTTTAATCCTATCAGCTATTAGTGGAAATGCCAAAATCACAAAAATGCTAGTAGATGCAGGGGCAGATATGAATGCTAAGGATAATTCTGGATTAAATGCTACACAAATGGCAATTCGCTTTATCCGCTCTGATGTAATAGGCGTGCTAGTAGACGCTGGAGCAGATCCTAATAGCAATATACCTACTACTGGTAAAAACACTTTAATGATTGCTGTCCAAAAGCGTGACAAAAAATTACTAGAGAAACTAATAAAATCAAAACCTGATATTAATGCCAAGTCTAAGGATGGAAAAACT
>JAHFUF010000143.1 GCA_023265235.1 Blastocatellia bacterium | reverse complement strand
AAATTGGAATTATGTGTTGGTTGTCATACTCGACCTTACAATGAGAATCCCAAAGTAGTAGCTTTTACTCCTGTATTAAAGCAGTTTGGTATGGACTTTTCTCATTTTTCACATAGTACACGTCCTGGTTATAAGTGCGAAGATTGCCATGCTACACCACCAGATGGCAAAACGGCTCGATCTTCAATGCCTAGACATAAAGAGTGCTATACTTGCCATACATTTGAAAATAAACCTGCTAAAAGCGGTTGCTATGAATGTCATACAATTGGTGCAGGCGCAGAAAAATATCGTACTCGCGGGCAAATAGATTTTGCTTATAAATACTTTAAGTTTAATCATGGTAAACATTTGCAGGTTGGTAGACAATGTGCTGAATGTCATGATGTTAATTCCTCAGATTCTGCTAAAGATAAAACAGATATATCACGAATTACCTTAGTGTTATCTAAGGATATAAACAAAGTCCATAAATCTACTTGCTTTAAGTGTCATGACAAAACTGGTAATGAAACTACAGGGACACCACAATGTCAAAAATGTCATGCTCTTCAACCTGGCGAGCTTGTTAATAACCCTCCAGCCGCTTATTTTAAGAAAGCAGATTAGTTTTTAACTTTTTTAAGCATAGGTTTTACTTAAGCCCAGTGATAAAACATTGGGCTTTGTTATTTTTAAACAGTTATTTTTGGAATTAATTCTTAGTAGCTAAAACTCTACGTCCAATTATTTCCCAATTTTTATTTAAGATAAACTGGATTGCTCCTGCATAGAGCTTGTGTTCTTCTACTAGAATTCTATCAGCTAAAGTTTTTGCTGTATCTTGATCAAGTATTGGGACTACTGTTTGAGCAATAATGGCACCACTGTCACAACCTTCATCAACAAAATGAACAGTACACCCTGAGTATTTTGCTCCATAGTCTAGGGCTTGTTTTTGGACATCTAAACCAGGGAAAGCTGGTAGTAATGATGGATGGATATTTAGGATTTGCTGAGGAAAAGTTTGGACAAACTCAGGAGAAAGTAAACGCATATAGCCAGCCAAACATATTAAAGCAGGGTTGTGCCATTTAAGCTCTGCTATAAGAAGTTGTTCATGTTGTTGGCGAGAAATACCCTGACTAGGCATAATAACTGAAGTGTAGCCACGTGATTTTGCTAACTCTATTCCTTGATTCTCAGGACGATTACTAATAACAACTGCAACTTGGGCATCTAGTCGCCCTGATTCAATAGCATCCATTAATGCCAACATATTTGAACCACGACCAGAAATTAAGATAGCGATTTTACGATTTTGTGTCATTTGCTTTAAAATCTTAATGTCCTGTTAGGGACATCTGATAATAGTCCAGTCCTTTAGGGCTGGGAACTTTTGTGAAGGTATATTAATTAACTCCGTCTAGGTCTGACCAATCAGTAACAAAGCGGGAGGAAGAACGCTCTACTTTAGCAGCAGAGTAAACATTATGCTCACTACGGGCAATTTTTTTCTGTGCATATAAACCTTCCAAGAAAAACTCACAAGCAGATACAAGTAAACTAGGGTGATTAGTATTAAGTAGACGATTATTTTTTACCACATGAAATAACCCATTAATTGCTTTAAGTGTCACCAAATAATCATCATCTTTTATTGTATCAGAGGTTTTTAAGGTGCTTCCCAAGTTAAACCACTCTATTACAGGAGCATTAATAGAATTAGTAAAATAACGCATAAATGTTTGTCCTACAGCGCGTTTTATTAAATCATAAGCAATACGGTCTGCTCCTAGTTGCTCACCCTCATATTCAAGTTCTAATTTTCCAGTAATAGTTGGTAAAGACGTATAAATATCGCTAATTCGAGGTACAATTAAGTCACTGTTATTAATTAACATACGGCGTTCAGCATTACTTATAACGCTTTCTAGCGTACTAATAGGAAGTCTTTGACTTACCCCTGAACGTTTATCAATACGGCTGTCTTCACGAGCAACAAAGGCTATTTGCTCAACAATCTCTAAAATATAAGCAGGCAGTTCTAACGTATTTTTAGGAAAACGATTAATCCAAGCTTCTTGCTTGGTAATACTTATGCCAGCCTCTACATTTTTTGGATAATGAGTGTGAATTTCTGCTCCAATACGATCTTTTAATGGCGTAATTATTTTTCCACGAGCAGTATAATCTTCTGGATTAGCAGAAAAAACCAGTGCGACATCTAGAGGCAAACGAATAGGATAGCCTTTGATTTGAATATCGCCTTCTTGCATTATGTTAAATAGCCCTACTTGGATTTTGCCTGCTAAATCGGGTAGCTCATTAATAGCAAAAATCCCTCGATTAGCTCTAGGTAGTAAACCATAATGAATCGTAAGTTCATCAGATAATAAATAACCACTACGAGCAGCTTTAATAGGGTCAACATCACCTATTATGTCAGCAATAGTTACATCAGGAGTAGCAAGTTTTTCTACATAACGCCTGTCACGAGAATTAAAACTAATAGAAGTATTATCCCCTAACTCATTTATTTGAGTTCGACAAGCACGGCACAATGGAGCGTAAGGGTTATCATTAATCTCACACCCAGTAACTATAGGTAGGTGCTCGTCTAGTAAGCTGGTTAAATTACGTAGGATACGGCTTTTAGCCTGTCCACGTAGTCCAAGTAGAATAAAATTATGTCGAGATAAAACTGCATTGATTAATTGAGGCACAGCAGAGTCTTCATAGCCAATAACATCAGGGAATAGGGTTTCCCCATTCTTTATTTTGCGTATTAGATTTTCACGCATTTCTGTCTTAACAGTTCTATTATGATATTTTGCTTCATTATATTCACTAGCTTTGAGTTCTTTAAGTGTAGATGGGAGTGACATATTTTGCACCTAGTAATGTTTAGAGGATAAATGAAAAAGGCGACCTTGAAGATCGCCTTTTATTCTAACATAAGAAAATTTTTTCTCTCTTAAGCAGTAGCAGGGTTATCACCAGCAACAGGTAAGATAGGTCTTAAGACAGAAGGTTTTTGTTCTCCTTGAGATTTATCATCTTTATTTGTAGAAGAAGAACTTGAGCCAGATTCATCTAAAGGTAACCCAGCAATAACTCTACGTATTTGAATTGCGTCTAAACATTCATGTTCGAGTAAGGCTTCTGCTAAACGTACTAAAGCTTCTTTGTTTTCTTGTATGATTTGTTTAGCACGATTGAATTGTTCAAGAATTATGCGCTTAACTTCTTGATCAATCTTAATAGCAGTTTCTTCACTATAATCTTGATGACGAGAGATGTCACGACCTAGGAAGATTTGCTCTTCTTTTTTACCAAAAGTTAGCGGGCCAAGTTCAGACATACCAAATTCACAAACCATCTTACGAGAAAGTTCTGTTGCACGCTCGATATCGTTAGACGCACCAGTAGTATTATGATTAAGGAATACTTCTTCAGCGATACGTCCGCCCATCAAAATAGCAATTTGTCCTTCAATGTATTCTCTTGTATGAGTGTAGCGATCGGCTTCTGGGAGTTGTTGAGTAAGCCCAAGCGCCATTCCACGAGGAATAATTGTTACTTTATGAACTGGATCTGCGTTAGGGACTTTTATTCCTACCAAGGCATGACCAGCTTCGTGATAAGCAGTGTTACGTTTTTCCTCATTGCTAATGACAATTGAACGTCGCTCACTACCCATTAATACTTTATCTTTAGCTGCTTCAAAGTCAGACATTGCCACAACTTTGCGGTTATAACGAGCAGCATTAAGAGCCGCTTCATTAACTAAATTGGCTAGGTCTGCTCCAGTAAATCCTGGAGTGCCACGAGCAATAACTGAAACCTCTACATCATCACCAAGAGGAATTTTTCTAGTATGAACAGCTAGGATTCCTTCGCGTCCTTTAACGTCTGGGCGATTTACTACCACACGACGATCAAAACGGCCTGGTCTAAGTAAAGCAGGATCAAGTACATCAGGACGGTTAGTAGAAGCAATTAAAATCACACCATCGTTTGATTCAAACCCATCCATTTCTACTAAAAGTTGGTTAAGGGTTTGTTCACGTTCATCATGACCACCACCAAGCCCTGCACCACGATGACGACCTACTGCGTCAATTTCATCAATAAAAACTATACAAGGAGCATTTCTTTTGCCTTGTTCAAAAAGGTCTCTTACTCTAGAAGCTCCAACACCAACAAACATTTCAACAAAATCAGAGCCAGAAATAGAAAAGAATGGTACATTGGCTTCGCCAGCAATAGCGCGGGCTAGAAGCGTTTTACCTGTACCTGGAGGCCCCATCAATAAAACCCCTTTAGGAATACGGCCACCTAGTTTTTGGAATTTTTGAGGCTCTTTAAGGAATTCAATAATTTCCTGTAGTTCTTCCTTAGCTTCTTCTACTCCAGCAACATCTTTGAAGGTTACACGTTTATTTTGATTAGAAAGGAGTTTGGCACGACTCTTACCAAAAGAAAGAGCTTTATTACCGCCAGATTGCATCTGACGCATCATAAAAATCCAAAAACAGATAAAAAGCAGCAAAGGTGAAAAGGTTATTAACATTCCAAGCCAAGCCCCACTAGATGAGGACTTAAACTCAACGGAAACATTTTTTTCTTGCATTTGCTTAACCAAGTCTTTTTGTAATTCTTGATTAAACATTTCTACTTTATATTTGGCGCTTTCTTTACTGTATTGACCAACAATAGTAGTTTCATCAAATGTTGCGTCTTTGATTTCCCCTTTGATAATTTTTTCCGATAACTGTGTATAGGAAAGTTTATCTTCTCTAACACCTGTCTTACCACTGAGAACAACATAAAGAAGAACAGCACCACCAAGAATAAATACCCACAAAAGAATTTGCCGTACTGTGGAGTTCAATGCTTGCTTACCTCCGAAAGTCACAATTTTAATTGCTCAGCTAAAACCTATCTATTTTAGCTATAAATTTAATAAAAGGACTTATATTAATATAGATTTAAAAAATGTTAAAAGTGGTATTAACATCTTTACTAATTGTAATCTTAAGTACCTTAAATAGTCCTTTAGTTTATCACTTTGCTATTATGATTGCAAAGTGGCTAGATTTCGAGTTAGCAGCAAATTCTTTTGCTACAGGCAGTTTGGGTGCCCAAATAATTTCATCTTTAAGTGTTATTACTAGTGGCCAAAGCTTACGCGCACTTAAAGGGATACGTTTTTCTAGCATTAAACGCTTAAGTTTTTCAGCTTTTTGATGCCCAATAGGAGTATATTTATCTCCTGGGAGTCGAAATCTTACTCTTAGTTTTTCTCCTATTTTATCTAAATCTAAAACTGCAAACATATCTTTAGGATAACTACTAGTTTCTAGTTGAGTAACTATTTCATAGGAAAGAATAAAAAGCTCTCCTTCCCAACAACCGTTTAGTGAAAAATCAAAAGAATCAACACTCTTTCTATTATCGTCATTACTGAGAATAAGATTAGTAGTTGGTCTAATAATAATATGCTCAAACTCTCGTGCGACTTCTAACTTATTGGGTAACAAGATCTTTTTGCCACTTTTTCCTTTAATTAGCAAACTGTCAATAGAAATAATATGCTTAGCTGTTATACCATGTATTTTCCCATATATTTGTTCAATGCTATCTCTTAATTTTTGATGGCGCATAACTTCTGGAATATTTAGTAAAGTATCAAGAGAGAGCTTTATTTCATTATTTTTGTTATTAATGAGTTGACTGGGTGAATTATCTATAAAAACCTCTTGCCACTCTCTTAACATATCTGTTGTACGCGAAATGGCTTCTATAGCCTTAGGGTTTATTGTAGATATTTTAGGTAAAATATCTAGGCGTATTTTATTGCGTGTTAGTTTAGTAGAGAAGTTTGAACTATCTATACAAGCATTAAGTTGCTTTTCTCTAAGATAATTTTCTATGTCACTTCGCCTAGTATTAAGCAAAGGGCGAACAATAGTAATAGATTGATCAGTGTTTGGGTTTTTTAAGGAATTATTCATTTTTAGTATTGGTTTTATTCCTGTTAATCCAGTAACTCCTGCACCACGAATAAGCCGCATTAGGAAGGTTTCTGCCTGATCATTCATATTATGAGCAGTAACAATATGATTAGCAGCAATTTCTTTGGCAGTTTCTTGCAAAAATTGATAACGTACTTCTCGAGCAGTTGCTTCTAAATTAGCTCCTTTAGCTAATTCTAGTACATTAAGTTGCTTTACTGTTAAAGCTAAATTAAATTCTCTAGCAAAGCTATGAACAAATAATTCGTCTTGTTCTGATTCTTTACCTCTTAGTAAGTGGTTAAGATGAGCTAAATGAAGTTTAAGTTCTGGGCAAAAATTAGATTGGATCTCTCTTAATAGGAGAGTTAGTGCTACTGAATCTGGCCCTCCGGAAAGTGCAATTAAAATATGTGCAGTTTCATCAAACATTTTATACTTATTAATAAACTGCCAAACCTGTTTAGAAAGCGGTGTTTTTTTCATAATCTTTTGAATAAAATTTAGCCTACGGATATTAATATAGATATTATTCTTAGGCTATCAGCTTTTTTAAGATCAGCTAATAATATAGTATGTTATAATAGCCCAACCTGCTGTATATAGTACTTAATATAGTACTTAATGGTAGTGCACAGAATGTAATGCTAATAATGCTAACAGGTCAATTAAAAACGGAATAAATAGTTTAATAATTCAATAATTCAATACTTTGCATCATTTGTCATTTATTTTCTAGCATTATAATTCTAGCATTATCTACTTAATAACCCTGATAATTTGAAGTTTTTGTTAAGTCATAACTAGTTTCTATTGCATTAATGAGGAGTTTATGGCGGAAAAACAAGATAAAAAGTGGGCAATATTAAAGTTTACTGATCCAAGTGGTGCAAAAAGAAGCCTTAGTTTATACAAATCTATATTTACTATTGGGCGCCTTGGAAATAATGATTTGCAACTAGACGATCCCTATGTCTCACGCCATCATGCTGAGATTGTTTTTGATGGAGAAAATTACTCTTTTCGTGATAAAGGAAGCACTTCAGGCAGTTTTGTTAATGGTAATAAAATTCAGGAATCCCCTCTTAAGTCAGGTGATAGAGTTAACCTAGGTAGACGTAATGGAATAGAGCTAGAATTTGAATGGTCAGGACAAAAGATCCTTACACGCGCAATTGCTGAGACAAAATTACAAGAAGAAGACACTCCTCACGTAATGAGTGTTATTGATCATCGTCAAACTCGCTATCTTAATACATCATTAATTCAACAACAAAAACTTACTACAATTGGCACAATAGAACGATTAAAAGCACTCTATGAGATTACTAGCTCGATACTTTCTATTAAAAGCCGGGACGAACTAGTTAATAAATTATTAGACTTAGTTTTTGATGTACTACCAGCAGAACGAGGGGTAATAATGCTAAAAGATGATAAGGGCTTAAATGTTATAGCCTCTAAACATCGCAAAGATAATGCTGCTCAAGTTCAGCCTAGTTCTACAATTGTCAACCGTGTTTTTAATGAAAATGTTGCTACTCTTTGTGTTGATGCTCATAGTGATAGCCGCTTTGCTTCACAAAAAAGTGTGATTTTCCAATCTATTCGCTCAGTAATGTGTGCTCCTATTAGTTCTTCTAATAATGTTTGGGGCGTCTGTTATGTTGATAACTTAAACTCACAAAAGAACTTTGAAGAAGAGGAGCTAGAATTTTTGTTAGCTGTTGCTCGTCAAGCAGGAATGGCTTTAGAAAACCTTCATTTACTTGATGAACAAAAAGTTACACTAGAAAGTTTTATTACTACACTTGCTGCCTCAATTGATGCTAGAGATGATATGACGGCAGGACATTCGGCTAGGGTTGCTAAATATTCTCGTACCTGTGCTAAGTATATGAACTTAGGCGCAGACGAAATCAAATTAATCTATTACGCAGGACTTCTGCACGACTATGGTAAGATTGGTACTCGTGAGGCAATACTCTGCAAACCAGGTAAATTAACTCCAGAAGAAATGGATCATATGCGTGAACATGCTTATGATACCCATAAAATTCTTTCTAAAATCCATTTTACTAAAGAATTAGAAGACATTCCTCTAATTGCTTCTAGCCACCATGAACATATGGATGGTACTGGTTATCCATTTAAGCTTACCTCAGAAAAAATTCCTTTAGGCGGTAAGATTATTGCTGTAGCAGATTTCTTTGATGCTCTTACACATAAACGTCATTATAGAGAACCAATGCCTATTGAAGATGTGATAAAGCTAATTGATGATCAATCTGGTACAAAATTTGATATTACGGTAGTAGAAGCCTTTAAGCAATATATTTATAAAGAATACATTCCTAATCAGAAAAAAAGAGCAGAAATGGAAAAGCTTAAAGAGCGTCAAAGTCAACGCACAGGCACTCAGCCTAAGCTTGAAGAAGAAATATATGTTGCTCAACACGACCATCAAATTTCTCTACCAAACAGACAGTAATTAGAGTCTAGGCGATTTTCCTAGTAACCTAGAGTGAAAATCTGAAAAATTTTTCCTTTAAGTTCTTGCCTGTTTCTATCATTCCAAAGTTAAAAAAGTATAAACAGATTAAGTAATTATTAGCCTTCTTTAAGGTTTTGTTATGGATAAACTAGTCACAATTATTAGAAAACCAAGCGGCTTGTTTGCTTTAATCAGTCAAGCTAGGTATAAATTTAAAATCACTCTACAAGACTCTAAAGAAAACTCTTTAAAAGAACTAGCTAACTATTATGAATGTCTGGAGTTACCTCTTAAATCATTAGATAAAAAACTTTTTCCTACAAAAGACAAACTGTTAAACACTTGGGAGTACTTAAGTAAAGTGGATAGGTTTGACGAAAAAACTTTAGCGCAGACCTCACTCATACTTCAAAACACACAGCTTGATCCTTTCACTGAGCTTTTTGATTTACCAGCATTAAATTTAGAGCTACCTGAAAAAGTAGTTAAACCTAGCGCAGCACACCCTAGAGCTTACCAAGGCACTAAATATCAACCTCCAAAAACAAAACAATTTAAAGAAGTTAATCTACACTCGTATTTATGTGACGAAAAAAATGTAAATATTATTCTTAAGCAATTTAATTTGACTCTAGAAAAAGAAATTAAATTTCCAAAAGTATTTATTAAGTACCTCTTGCCTTTACTAAAAGTAGCAGAGAAAGAGCACATTTTCCAATTTTTAGAAGTTTTTTGGACTCTAAAATTAGATAAAAAACAAGGCAAGTTTCATAAATGACAAAAAGTAGTTAACAGTTTAACGGCAAAAAGGCAAAAGAAGGCGGTAGGCTCGATGTTATAGAACCAAAAATAAAAAGCAAGAAAGTAAAAATTAGTAAA
>JAHFUF010000759.1 GCA_023265235.1 Blastocatellia bacterium | reverse complement strand
GCCTTATTTCTTTCATTGCTCAAGGAAATTACACGAACTTATTAGAGAATTTCAATGAAAAAGATTTGAAATTCTCTAATCTTTCCTTTTTTTCAAATATCTTTTGCGCGACACGCTCTATATAAACAACTTTCTAGGATATCAATAATATTTTCTTCTTTGCCCAGGTTTTCTTGAAGATAGATAAGTTGCTCGTTTATTTGTTGTGTAGTAAGGGGTTTTATGTTTTCTTGATGTAAAGATAAAAACTTATCTAAAACCAAATTTATCTGTTCTTGCAGTTCTGTTGGGATTTTAATAAAAGGTCTAGCATTTAATATTAAAGTGCCATTGTTTTGAGTAAATCGACTATCAGCAGAGCAAAAAATATGAAAAGTGCTAGCATTTAAACTATCAAGTCTAGCCAACTCTTTTTCTAGCTCTTGACCATTCCAAAGCCCTTTCCAAAGCTGATCAGCAAGTATTTCATTAGCAAGACATTGGTTAGATAAATGAAAGTGGCCTAATCCATAAACTTCCCAAAATCTAGGATCTTCTCGAAGGCGTATGTCTTCACCTCTATTCCATATTTTTGCTAAGGCTTCTTCTTCAGTAAATGTATAGCGATATTTAGAAAACTTACTAACTGTTGGATCTAAAAGCTCAATAGGTTTACGTGGGTTTAGATAAAAGTTTTTATATTGAACATATCTCATGGTGTATCTCCTGTTTGTATCTAGCTTTCCGAAGTTGGTATGGGTTCGGCACCAGCAAGGATATCTCGTCCTCGTGGTCTAAGCTGTATACTTGTATAGATACCTCCATCATTTGAACGCCGTCTTTCTATTTCTGAAATATATCCATCTGCTATCAAACGATCAAAGTAATTTTGTAATTTTTCCTGATTAAGAACACCTCGCAATACGCCAAAATGCTCTGAGTTACGGGCATAAGCTGGTAACTCATATTGCTTGCCACCACTTTTGCCAAAAGCTTCTCCTAACAGTATTTTTTTTAGAGTTGTCTTCCCATATTGATTATTATGGTCACGCACTGTTTCTAAAATAGCCATTGTTGGGTGAACTTGGAGAGGTTCTGGTGCTACTACTGCACTCATACTCCAAGGAACAGGATAATTAGTTGTACATAAATCACATTTGCCACAACGGGGTGAGCTTGTGCTCCCTGTTAGATAATTGATTAAGTAAGCTGCTCGACATTGCCCTGAATTAACACTCATTTCAGCAAATTTGATCATATCTTTTAACCTACTATCAAACTGTTGAAAACGAGTTAAAAAGTCTGTAGCTATTTTCTTAACAACATTTTTATTATTTGCATTAATCCCAGCCCTAAAAGTGCTGCCTCTAGCATAAGTCCTATGAATTAGTTCCCCTGTTTGTGCCAGTTTAGTTAATAAAGCATCTACAACATGCGGGTTATTATCTATTTTTTGTATTAGTGGTAATGCCTTATAGTAACAACGAACATTAGGTTTAAAGTTAAATTCTTTTATAAGAATTTCAAATAGTTCTTGGTCTGTTTTTGAAAGTCTATTAAGTATATCATCTAGGCTATTATTTAATAGCACCGTAGCTTCTAAAACAAAATCTTCCCCTCGTTTTATTACTTCCGCTTGTTCCAAAGCATGAACAATTACCCATAGTTTAGCTTCTTCAAAATCAAGCTCAGTTACTATATTTTCAAATGAAGTAAAAATACTACCATCACTGTGACGAACTGCACCATAAAAATCTGCGGCTAAAACCCGTTTAGCAATTTCTGCAATCTCGTCTGATGTTGGTATGCCTTTTTTAGCCAAAAACCGATGTGTGCGCTGTGTTGCTGAAGAATAAATTAGAATGCCGTAAGCTTCCTTACCATCTCGACCAGCACGACCTGATTCTTGTACATAAGCTTCTACAGAATTAGGGTGATCATAATGAATAACAAATCGGATTTCCTGCTTGTCTACTCCCATCCCAAAAGCATTTGTTGCTACTACTACCTGAATTTCCCCTTGCATAAAAAGCTCTTGAACGTGATGTCGCGTAGCAGTAGCTAAACCAGCATGATAGGGTTGTGCCGCAATATTACGGCTACGCAACAGTGCAGCAAGTCTTTCTGATTCTCGGCGTGTTGCCACGTAAATAACACCTGCACCACCTTTTTCACTCCCTACTATTTGTTGAGCTAGGCTTACTGTTAGTGCATCTCGATCTTTTGCTGATGAAGGATGAAAAACACGAAAAACTAAGTTATCTCGTCTAAAATCACCTGTCATTGTAACAAATGGTAAGCCTCTCTTGCCTAGCTCTAAGGTTTTCTCTATTTCATTGCGAACAGGTGTTGTAGCAGTTGCTGTTAATGCTTGAATAGGTATGCTTTTAGTTGCTGGTAGAAGAGTAGAGATTTCCAAAAAATCTGGGCGGAAATCGTGCCCCCAAGTAGAAATACAATGTGCTTCATCCACTACAAGCTGGACAATAGGAAGCTTGTCTAAAAATGCTCTAAAACGAGGGTCACGTAATCTTTCAGGAGATACATATAAAATACGTAAACGTTTATTTTGTGCTTCGGCTAAAACCTCTTCTTGTTCCATAGAAGTCATGCCACTAACCAAACAGTTAACATATTTTACTTCTGCTTCATGGCGTAATTTCTGCACTTGATCACGAATTAATGCTATTAATGGTGATATTACCAAAGTAAGCCCTGGCCGTACCAAAGCTGGTAACTGAAAAGTTAAGCTCTTACCTGCACCAGTAGGAAATAAACCTAATAAATCATTACCTGTTAAAACAGCACGAACAAGGTCTAATTGATTTTTTCTAAAACTATCAAACCCCCAAACGCTTTTTAGTACTGCAAGTAAATGTGGTAACACTTCTTGCTCAAATTCAGAATCAGTAAAAATGGCTTTTGTAAG
>JAHFUF010000758.1 GCA_023265235.1 Blastocatellia bacterium | reverse complement strand
GGCAGAAGGACTTCCAATGAATGGTTCGTTTGCTTGGGCTGATCGTTCTGTAGGTTTTATCCATCGTCCATTTTTCCCAGATGATATTGATGGTGCTCCTCCAGGCCCGCTTTCAACGTCAATTGACGTATTTAGCCCTCTTAACAATGGTATGCAAACAGACTATTTGTTACAAGGTGCTAATAAGAATCCCAACTACCAAGTTGGTGGAAGAGATTTGTCTTTTGTAATTGGTAGAAGTATTGTTAATGTTTTAATAGGCAAAGATACAGATACTGCTTTCAAAAAAGCAAATTTCTTTTGTGATGCTAGTAATGGTAAGTCTGGTACAAGTGTATTTAATAGTACAACAATGATCTTTAGTGGTAGCAGCCCACTTTACAAAGGTGGTAAGTTAGCTGGTTCTGTAGGTATCAGTGGTGATGGTATTGACCAAGACGACATCATTGGTTCATATGGTAGTGAAAACTTCGAAGCCAACCCAGAAATGAGAATTGATCGTTTCTTTATGCGTGGTATTCGTATCCCATTCACTAAGTTCCCACGCCACCCACATATTGGAGAAGAATAATAACTAAGTTTTTAGCTATTAATATTTTTTCTAAAAGCCTGACATATTAAACTTATGTCAGGCTTTTGTCTTATTGTTAAGACATTTAATTTAACTACTTTTAATTATTTAACTACCTAGGAAATTTTGTGACCAAATATTTAGTAATTGCTTTAGGTGGTGCAATTGGCTCAACCACACGCTTTTTAGTTGGTAATCTTATTAGCTCATATATTAAATCAAATTATCCTTGGGGTACTTTTTTTATTAATATATCTGGCAGTTTTATAATAGGTTTTTTTCTAGTATTAATAACTGAACGAGTTCCAATGGATCAACACTGGCGATTAGCTATAATAGTAGGTTTTACAGGAGCTTATACAACGTTCTCAACCTTTGAGTATGAAATATTATATCTTTTAGAGAAAGGAAAAATTATGGATGCACTATTATATATTACTACTAGTCTTATTACTGGATTGTTAGCAGTTTGGGCAGGAGCATTGCTTGCTAGACAAGTCATTGTAAAGTAAAAACACTTGCTTTTTATCTTCTATTACAAAACAAAATCTATCACAATAGGATCATGATCAGAGAGTTCTTTCCCATCTCGCTTTAGACCACTAATAACTTTAGGTACAATAGCTGTAATAGAACCATTTTTAATCATATCTCCTGGTTTAACTACTTTTAAGTCTTTGGTAGCAAACCAATCTAGCTTTAATGAACAACGTCCGCCATTTGAACGCAAAGCCCATTTAATAAAAGCAAAACACCAATGAGGAACCCAATCTCTTAGGATTTTATATTTCTTTATATCATCAATTGCATAATGATTAGTTCCTGCACCTAATTCATTACAACTTTCATAGTCAAACCCAAACCTTTTTAGAGATTGAAATAGACCTTTTTCAAAATATCTATCTGGGTAAGGATAATGATTAGCAATAACATTACCTACACCCATAAAAACACGGTACCAAAACCCACAGATAGCAAAAAAAGCATGTAGAGAATTATAAGTACTAGTATTCCAATCTCCTGCTAATAAAATAGGCATATTAGGATCAGATTTTAATCGTTCAAGAATAGAAACCATTTGATTTTGGCGTTGTTTTTGAGTTGAAAGCGCGTCTAGGTGAATGCAAACAGCACGAAGTGTCTTTTGAGGAAATTCTATTGTTGCTGCTAATACTTGTTGGTGTCCTATACGTTTTTCCTTACCAGCCATTTTATCTTTACAGTT
The DNA here is from genome assembly GCA_023265235.1 of Blastocatellia bacterium. Taxonomy (GTDB): domain Bacteria; phylum Acidobacteriota; class Blastocatellia; order Chloracidobacteriales; family JADJPF01; genus JADJPF01. The sequence goes on along the minus strand of JAHFUF010000758.1, from coordinate 1,131 downwards.
CTTTAATGGAATACTTTGCAGGTCTTTAATTGGGTAACGTGACAAAATAGCATTCCCATGTAAAGCCAATTCATTGTCTTCTGCGGCACCTTCTACATCAACCTCCATACCATTTCCCTTACATAAATTAATGTAAGCTGGAACAAAATAGTAATTCATTTTTAAGGCTATAGCTAAATCTCTAGCAATATTACGGTTTTTAGAGCGTGCCATACCAGAATCTGTTTCTGTTAATAAAAGCAGATCTGCATGTTTTAATATTGGGTTCTGTTCTAGCTCTTCTAGTATATCTTCATAACACATACCTCTTTCTACATTCCAAGCAACAGCCCTATAGAACGGCTTTTCCTCTAAATCCAAAGATATGTTGCGATATTCCTTACCTTGAATTATTTGCTCAATTTCTGGTTTTAGTTTTTGATATAAAGAGCTTTCATGTAATTCTTTTAATGAATTATATTGAGATAACTGAGGGAAATACTCTGTTAGTTGGTGCGTTAGTAAAAATTCAGTTCCTTCTGATTCTAAGGATCCTAAAGTTGCTCCTCTAGAAGGTGTATTAGCAAATACCATAACTACATGCTCTCCATTAAAATCCAATATTTTTGTATTATCTATTATTTATACTATATCATTTAACTTACGTGCTATAGCCATATTTTCACTAATAAAATTAGGTAATCGGTTAAAAAGTTCTGAACGAGGACGTAAATAAGCAATTGCTCGAAAAGACCTATGCCCTTTCTTAAGCCCTCCAATAGTGGAATTAAGCCCATAAAGATCTATATTCCAATGACCATAATTAAGTGAATGTACAGTATAAGGTCTAGGACTAGGAATTTCTGTCTTTTTCTTTGACGTAGAAGTAAAAAATAATGTGTCTTCTGATATTTCTGATATTTCTGAAAAGCTAATATTATCACTTAATTCTGCGGGTATTTCGTAGTCAGAGTCTACCTCATTATAATTAAACTCATATTCGATTTTACCATTTTTATCTATCACTACACGTTCATCTAAACTAGCAGTACGGCTAATTTGTTTAACTACATTAGTTGCAAACGATTGGTTAGGCCGTAGATTTAATCTTCCTCCCATAGTGGCTTTTAGCACTGCTTCTAGATCTGCTAA
>JAHFUF010000142.1 GCA_023265235.1 Blastocatellia bacterium | reverse complement strand
CCACTCCATCAGTGCCAAGTATACTAGTAGCACGATTTTGCTTTTTGTCTATAGATGTACCTAAGTGCATTAATGAGAAATCGCTGGTGCCTCCTCCAAAATCAGCTATAAGCACAAGTTCATCATGATCAAGCTGTTTTTCGTAATAATATGCGGCTCCTATAGGCTCAAACTCAAATATGATATCAGTAAACCCACATTTTTCAACTGCCGCTCTTAACCGATTAATTGCTAGGTCCTCATCTTCTTTTGTTTTTGCCCCTGAAAAATTAACTGGTCTGCCTATTACAATACTATTACCTATATCTCCAAACTGACGTTCTGCTTCTTTTCTTAGCTTATTAATAATAATGGCAATAAGATCTTCTAGCGTGTAAGAATGATTGCATAAGTTTGTTTTAGTAAACGAACGGCTAGTTAAGTAAGATTTTGCTGATTGAATTAGCCTACCAGCCGTTTCAGCCTCTAGGTAACTTTTAATTGCATCTTGTCCAACCAAAGCATTTGGTTGACCATCTGTTTTCCTATTTTTATCATTGAAATAAAGCACAGACCTACAAGTAGTTGTAAAATGATCATTTTCTGGAAATTTAGCTAATTTTACATTTCCATCTTCTGTTGCAAGAGCTATAGCACTATTTGTTGTCCCAAAATCTAACCCTATTATTTTTTGCATTAAAGCCCTCTGTAATATGTAATCTACGATAGGCTGTATAGTTTAGCATGGCGGTTCAAGCCCCCTTTTTTATTAGGTATTATTAAACGTAGAGGGCGAACAGTTCGCCCTATTTGTCTGATGTTTAAGAAGGGCGAACACATGTTTAAGAAGGGCGAACAGTTCGCCCCTACATATGGATATTTTATTTTACATTTTAGTTTTTGGTATTCGCTGTTTCAGCATTTTGTCTACGCATCCTACTGCGAATTACTCGGTATACAATATATAAAGGTGTGCCTAGGAAAGCGACTACAGGAACTAGAAAACCCATTAAGCGAATTAAGCCAAAGACAATTGATTGAGAGATTTCTATCCCATCGGAAACGGCTGATCTAAACTCGGAAAAAAATCCGCGACTAGACTGTGCTACTAAAGGTTGAGGTGTTTGTAAAACTAAGGTGATTGTGGAAAGGCTAGCTTGGTTTTCTAGGAAGCGCAAACGTCCTTGGATTTGCTCAACCTCTGTCCTTACCGCATTTAAGCTATTTTGGACTTCCAACATATCAGAAACTTTTACAGCTTTTTTTAGAATTTCTAGAAACTGGGCTTCAAGTGCCAGTTTGGCGCGTAGTCTAGCTTCAAGGTCAACAAACTCTTCTGTAACATCTAATCCAGTAGCCTTTTCTCGTAGTATTCGACCATTACCAACAAGTACGCGAATATCTTTGATTGCTTGGTCAAACTTAGTCGCAGGTACTCGAACAACTACAGACATTCTTACACCATTTCCTCCTATTTGCTGGCTTTCAGAAGTGACAACAAACCCGCCTAGAGAATTAGCAAGGCTAGCAACCTGGTTTGCAACATCAGCAGGCTTTTCTAGTTCAAGATCCATTTCACCATTATGGATAATTTTTCGCTCAACAGGTGCTTGTTGTGTGGAAGTAGTGTCACTGGCTTTAACTAGCTTTTCTAGATTGCCTTTACCATCATTACTATTAGAACTACTAACTTGGACATCTGCTGATGGTGCAGTCATCTCTCTAGCACCACCACCTCCACCACCTTTGGCAAGGCTTTTCTCTCTTGCCAGTGCAGGCATTTCGGTAGGAGCAGAGCCAGATTCATATGACTTGCTACAAGCAGTAAATAGAAGTAGAAGTCCGATAAATAAAATAAGATGTTTCATGTTGCCTCCCTAAGGCGGTTGGTTGTAACCTGATTATCTCAGATTAAGTTTCAGGCTTACAGTGAATTATTAATAAGATGAATTGTTAGTTTTATTTGCTACTTGTTTTATCGCGTAAGCTTGGTTTTAGTTCCTAACTTCACTAGGAGAGGTTTATGGATATATTGACAAAAATCGTGGCTAAAAAGCAGGAAAGATTAGCTTTAGCTAAAGAAATATTGCCTTTAGAAAAATTACGTGAGCAATGCGTAAAGCGTCCTGCTGGAAGATTTCACGCTGCACTAGCAAAGCCTGGAGTTAATATAATTGCTGAGATTAAAAAAGCATCGCCATCCAAAGGGCTTATTTGTAAGGGCTTTGACCCTATTGCTATTGCTAAAGGCTATCAAGAAGGGGGCGGGGCAGCCATTTCAGTATTAACAGAAGAAGATTTTTTCCAAGGTTCGCTAGAAATCTTAAAGGCAATACGTAAAAGCGTAGATCTTCCTTTACTACGAAAGGATTTTATTATTGACCCATATCAAGTCTATGAAGCATCTCTCTCAGGAGCAGACGCTTTTTTGTTAATTGCTGCACTTTTAGACAATGAGCAAATGGTTGAGCTAGCCCAGTTAGGACAAGAATTAGGATTAGATGCCTTGGTTGAAATTCACACTGAACAAGAATTAGAAAAGGTGCTAAACTCCAAGCTAGGAATTATTGGTGTTAATAATCGTAACCTAAAAACTTTTACTGTTGATTTGACTACTTCACTACAACTAGCTTCACTAATGCCTAAAGAAGCTATTTGGGTAAGCGAAAGCGGGATAAACACAAGCGCAGATATAGAAACGCTACAAGCAGTCGGTTACAAAGCTTTTCTAGTTGGGGAACAACTAATGCGGGCTAACCAACCAAAAATGGCTTTGATGGAACTTTTAAGTGTAAAAGCATTAGGAATAGCAGAGGCTTACTAGATGTAGGGAATGTAGGAGAAATGTAGAAGAAATGTAGAAGGAATGTAGAAAAGTCCAGTAACTCAACTCTCAGAAAACGATAAGCAATAGTTGTTAGATTCTTTTCAAAGTATTTTACTTAGAACTTCAACCAATGAAAGACCAATGAAATAAACTAGAAAGAGAAGTTAAAAGACAAAAAGCCCCACTCAAAAAGAAATATTAATCTAAAATAGATTGAGCTTAACCTGTTTTAAGGAGCAATTATGGTAAAGGTAAAAATTTGTGGCATAACTAGCTATGATGATGCTACTGCCGCTTTAGACCAAGGTGCTGATGCAATAGGCTTTAATTTCTATAGCAAAAGCTCAAGGTATATTGCTCCAGCAGATGCACGAGAAATAGTTGATAAACTTCCTCCTTTTGTCAATATTGTCGGGGTTTTTGTTAATGAATTTAATTTAGCGGCGGTAAAAAGTATTGCTGAAATGGTTAAATTAAGCACTATTCAGCTACATGGTAATGAGAGCCAAGAATATTGCGCCCAACTAACAGCTTGGAGAATAATTAAAGCTCTAAGGGTAAATGAAACTTTTAACCCAGAACATGTAAAAGATTTTCGTGTTAGTGCTATTCTCTTAGATGCTTATGCAGCAGACACTTATGGTGGAACAGGGGCACTTTTTGACTGGCGTTTAGCACTTGCTGCTAAACATTATGTTCCAAGAATAATCTTAGCTGGTGGACTTAAACCAGATAATGTTGTGGCAGCGATTAGAACTGTAAAACCTTATGCTGTAGATGTTTGTAGTGGTGTAGAAGAATCCCCTGGTCGTAAAGATAGGGTTTTACTCCAAACCTTTATGCAAGAAGTCCAACGTGGTAGGCAAGAAATGATGAAATCAACTACATCGAAATTCTCGCGTGCAATAATAGAAGATACGCTAAATAGAAACACATAGGAAAGTTTATTGGATGGAAAACTTGAAAAAAATATTAGAAGAGAAAACTACAGATCTTAATAATGATGCTATTAATTGGCCAGACTCTGGAGGGCATTTTGGTAATTATGGGGGTTGTTATGTCCCAGAAATCTTAATGCATCCTCTAGAAGAATTAACTACTGCTTATCAAAAAGCACAAAAAGATCCAGAGTTTATCAATGAGTTAAAACACTTATTAAAAGCTTATGTTGGTCGACCTACTCCGCTTTTTTTGGCTCAACGTTTAACTGAGTATATAGGTGGTGCGAAAATCTACTTAAAACGTGAGGATCTTAACCACACAGGAGCACATAAGATCAATAATGCATTAGGACAAATCCTGCTTGCCCGTCGAATGGGTAAAAAACGCATAATCGCTGAAACTGGTGCCGGTCAACATGGTGTAGCAACTGCGACTGTTTGCGCTTTAATGAACACACAATGCCGTGTTTATATGGGTACAGAGGACATGCGACGACAATCCTTAAATGTTTTTCGTATGCGCTTACTAGGAGCAGAGGTTGTAGGAGTTGATGCTGGTAGCCGTACACTAAAAGATGCAATTAATGAAGCTTTACGAGATTGGGTAACAAATATTAATACTACGTATTATTTGTTAGGCTCAGCTTTAGGGCCACATCCTTATCCTCAAATGGTTAGAGATTTCCAAGCAATTATAGGTCAAGAAGCCCGTGCACAAATTTTAGAATTAGAAGGAAGCTTACCAAACCTGCTTATTGCTTGTGTTGGTGGCGGTAGTAATGCTATAGGGTTATTTTCTGAATTCCTTAAAGATTCAAATGTAGAAATGGTTGGAGTAGAAGCTGGTGGACGTGGCAAGGAACTAGGAGAACATGCTGCTAGGTTTCATTTTGCTGGAGGAGGTCGCCCAGGTGTATTACAAGGCACTTTTAGCTACGTTCTACAAGACTTGGATGGACAAATTGCTGCTACTCATTCGATCTCAGCAGGGCTTGATTATCCTGCCATTGGCCCCGAACATGCTTATTTACACGATAGTGAGCGAGTTAGTTATGTGACTGCATCCGATAACGAAGCTTTAGAGGCTTTTCAGCTGCTTGCAAAATTAGAAGGAATTTTACCAGCGTTAGAATCATCGCATGCTGTAGCTTATGCAATAAAAGCAGCAGCTAGGTTAAGTAAAAATCAGGTTGTAGTTGTAAACCTATCTGGTAGAGGGGATAAGGATGTGCATACAGTAGCAGACGTTTTGGGGGTAGAGTTATGAACCGAATAGCTAAGAAGTTCCAAGCTCTTAATAAAACAGAGCGTAAGGCTTTAATCCCTTATATTACTGCTGGAGACCCTGATTTAGCCGCTACTGAAGCACTAATACTTAAAATGGCTGAATGTGGTGCAGATATTATTGAACTAGGGGTGCCATTTTCTGATCCAATGGCAGATGGGCCAGTAATTCAACGTGCTACCGAACGTGCGTTGACAAAAGGAACCAAGTTGATAGATATTCTCGACCTAGTTAGTCGGGTTAGAAAAGTTAGTCAAGTACCAATAGTATTATTTAGTTACTTTAACCCATTATTACAGTTTGGTTTAGAAAAATTAGCCAAAAAAGCTGCTGAAGTTGGTATTGATGGGGTGTTGGTGACAGACCTTTCTCCAGAAGAAGCAGGAAATTTTCTTAGTATACTTTGCAGATATAACTTAGATATGATTTTTCTGCTTGCTCCTACTAGTAGTGATGAAAGAATAGCAAAAGTAACAAAGCTAGCTAGAGGTTTCATCTACGCAGTATCTCGCACTGGTATTACTGGAATTCAACAAACACTTTCAGATACAGTTGTAGAGCTAGTGTTGCGAATTAGAAAGCATTCTAATTTACCTATTGCTGTAGGATTTGGTATTTCAAGCAGAGAACAAGTAAAAGAGGTCTGTTGTTATGCTGATGGAGCAATTGTTGGCAGTAGGATTGTTGCAGAAATTGAAGCTTGTAAAGATCAAACACAGTTACTAGAAAAAATTGGCAGCTTGATCCAAGAACTAGCATCAGATTAGTTTTCAGTTCTTTATAGTCCTTTAGGGCTGTTGAAGAAAAGCACCAATATTTTATGTTAGGTACAAATTAACTTTTCTAGGAAAGAATGGCTAGATTTTTCTCGCTATTAGGAAGAAAATAGGCTAAATTCTAGAGTTTTAAGCAGAATCTAAAGCTAGAAATTGCGCAATAGTTTTTGGACGTACTACTAGGAATAGTTTATATTTCCAATGGCCTCTAACCGCTAGTAGCTTTACATAAAGAAAAATTACTTAAAAGATTTTTATTCTCATATGACTGGTAAACAAATCTTAAATTACAAGATTGGCAGAAAGCTAGGCGAAGGCGGACAAGGGCAAGTTTATGAAGCTGAAGATGTTAGATTACGCCGTAAAGTAGCACTTAAGATTCTTCCTGCCGAATTAGTTGCTGATGAAAAATCCCGCAAGCGATTTCTTCGTGAAGCTCAATTAGCTTCCGCTCTAGATCATCCTAACATTTGTACCATTTATGAAATTAATGAGTTTGAAGGACTGCATTTTATTGTTATGCAGTATTTAGAAGGCAAACGCCTAAAACAAATGGTACGAGGCACACCTCTAGAACTAGATCTTGCTCTCTCTATTGCAATGCAAATGGCTGATGCTTTAGGCGTAGCACATCAACGAGGAGTCATTCACCGTGATGTTAAAGCAACAAATATAATGGTTAATGATCGTGGTCAAGCAAAAATTCTAGACTTTGGCCTAGCAAAAGGTACTACAGATATTGGCGATCGTGCAGTACAGGATTTAACCCAACAAGGAGTCCCTTTTGGTACTGCTGGCTATATGTCTCCAGAACAAGCTCGCGGAGCTAATATTGATTATCGTACAGATGTATTTTCCTTAGGTGTAGTGATTTATGAAATGGTAACAGGTAGGTTACCTTTTCCTGGTAAAAGTAGCGTAGAAATAATGCATGCAGTGTTACATAATGACCCTATACCAGTAATTCAAATAGTTACTACTTTACCTGTACGTCTAGAGCAAATAATTGAAAAAGCCATGACTAAAGATGTTAATCAACGTTATCAAAACATGGCAGACTTATATAATGATATAAAAGCACTTACACGAGAACTACAACTACGTCCTGGTAAATATTATGAAGCTACACCACTAGTAGCACCAAGATCTAAGAAAAGCTCTTGGCTGCGCGATGGGATGATGGGGTGGTTGTATAAAAGATTTCGTCCCCGTGAATCAACCTTACCTTCTCAATCACCTACGCCAACACCTTCTGGAATAGGGGGAAGTAATACTCCTGCAACTTCTTCAAATCGTTCTACAATAGATGAAATACCTCCAATCTTTGATTCTAGCCTTCCTTCACAAATTAGAACCAATGAACGCGCAGAAAAAAGACGTACAATAGCAATAATGCCATTTAAGAATCTAAGTGGTGATGTAGAAACAGACTTCTATAGTTTTTCCCTAGCTGATAGTGTGATAACAGAACTTGCTTCACTAAAATCCTTAGTTGTACGCCCATCTAGTTATATTGCTCGTTATCAAAATCAAGAAGTTGATCCTCAACAAATAGGAAAAGAATTAGCAGTAGACGCAGTATTGATTAGTACTTACTTAAAAGCAGGCAGTCGTTTTCGTGTCACCCCACAACTAGTTGATATTGGAACAAATGAAATTTTGTGGAGCGATAAAATTGATGTCGACTACGAAGATATTATTACTATTCAAGACAAAATTTCTCATCATATAGTGCGTGGTTTATGTATTAATATTAGTGATGCTGAAAAAGGTAATCTGTTTAAGGCTAGTACAAATAATGCTGAAGCCTATGAACTTTACTTAAGGGGTCGTAGCAGTTATTACAAGTTTGTTTCTCAAACCTTAAATAAAGAAGATATTGATGCTGCAATAGAGCTATTCCAAAAGGCGGTTAACCTAGATGAAGCTTTTGCTTTGGCTCATTCAGGATTAGGTAACTGTTATGTCGATTACGTATTAAAAGGTATTGGCGGTGCTAGCTATTATGAACTAGCTGAAGAGGAATTTAACCGTGCTCTAGAACTAGATTCTAGACTAGTAGAACCACAGTTAGGAATGGTTTATGTGTCGCTCTTAAAAGGGCGTAAAGCCCGTGCTCGTGAGCAGATAAGGGTGCTTGTGCGTACAGCTAGTAATGATTCAAATGTTCACTCTACAGCAGCAGATATTTTTCGTATAGATGGACTCTATAAACAAGCAATGAGCGAGTATGGGCAAATGCTTAGAATGAATCCTAATGATATTGTTATGGTTAGTTATAACCGGGCAAGGATTTTTCTTTATCAACATTTGTTTGAGGATGCAGAAAGAGAATTAGAAGCCTGTTTAGCTATTGAACCAGGGCATGGTTTTGCTCGAATGTTTTTAGGTCAAGTGTTTTATCATAAAGGCGAAGTAGGTAAAGCTATTGATATATTAACCGATGTATTAGATAAAAACCCAGCAATGTATGGTATGAGGCCATTGCTTTCAGCTTGTTACTCAGTTGAAGGTGAGCATGAAAAAGCAAAAGCCTTAATTATCCCACAAGTTATAGACGCTGCTTCGGCTGACCAAGACGTTTCCTATTGGTTATCTTCGTTTTATGCTTTAGAAAAAGCCAAAGACAAAGCGATAAAATGGTTAAAGAAAGCTGTAGAACTAGGAAACGAAAACTACCCGTGGTTTTCTAGAGATCGTAATTGGGAAAATATGCGTAATGATCCCGAATATAATCAGATAATGGAAGGTTTACGTGTTCGCTGGGAACAGCTTAAGATGGAATTTCCTGATTAACTCTTAACAATAAATATTAAAAAGCACAGAGTTTTATTTAAGCAATAATTTTTCGTGCAATAATTGGTAAAAGTCGTTAAAATGGCTGCGATTATCTAAATTTTTATATTTATATATATTTTCAAATAAATCCAAAATTTATTAGTCTAACTATATCAAGGGAACTCTGCATGAAAACCTATGTAATCGGTGATATCCACGGTAGATTAAGTCAATTTAAAGCTTTAATTGAAAGTTTAGATTACGACCCATTAAAAGATAGAATTGTTTTACTAGGGGATTTAATTGACCGAGGAGAAGACTCACCAGGGGTAGTTAACTATGCTATTGAATTACAGGAACAAAGCCCTAATTTTATTTGCTTGCGGGGCAATCATGAGCAAATGCTCTTGGACTTGATTGAATATGGTGATTTACTTTGGTTGGTACCAGAAAATGGTGGGGCTGTAACAATTGCTCAATATGGATGTAAATATATTGAAGAAACCTCTACTCTAAGCCTACAAATTCCTATTGCTCATTTAGAATTCTATAGTAATACTTTGCCATATTTTGAAGATGATAATGCTTATTATGTACATGCTGGAATTGCATCAGGTAAACATCCTTCAGAATGTGATGATGAAACACTCAGATGGAAGCGAGATCCAGTATTTTTCCGCCGCTATAATGGTAAGCCATGTTTCTTTGGACATACGCCAACCCGTTATTTACCGCCTAATGGACGTAAACCACAAGATGTTTATGTTTGCGGCTCGGCTATAGGGGTTGATACAGGTTGTGGGCCTGATGATCCTTTAAGTTGCATCGAGGTTGAAACTATGATGGTTTACCAGTCTTATCTTGATGGACATTTAA
>JAHFUF010000757.1 GCA_023265235.1 Blastocatellia bacterium | reverse complement strand
GTATGCCCTAGGTGTTCCATTTGTTATGATGAAAGTAAATTAACTTGCCCTACAGATAAAGAATTTTTAGAAACTGCATGGCCATCTTCACGTTTAATTGCAGGCAAGTACTTATTAAAAGCAAGAGTAGCTGAAGGGGGAATGGGTGTAATCTATCGTGCTATTCAATCAGAATTAAATCGAGAAGTAGCAATAAAAATTTTATCTCCACAACTCCTATCTAAAGAAAGAATCCTTAAACAATTTCATAGAGAAGCTTTAGCTGTTGCTCGTCTTGACCATATTAATATTACACCTGTTTATGACTATGGAGCATTGCCTGGAAACTATGGTGCTTACCTAGTAATGCGTTTAGTTAATGGTAAACAACTATCAACAGAAATAGACGAACTAGGAGCTATTCCTTTAGAACGAGCACTACGTATTATGCAACAGATTTGCGCTGGTGTATCAGCAGCACATGCACAGCAAATTATCCACTGCGATTTGAAGCCAGATAATATTTTACTAGAAAACTCTGGTAATCTAAGAGAACAGGTTCAGGTAGTAGACTTTGGCATTGCAAAATTAAGAGAATTGTCTGTTGATGGTAGCAATAATTCAGCTATTACTGATAGCGCCATAGGAACACCTCAATATATGTCTCCAGAACAATGTTGTGGAGAACCACTTACAGCACAAACAGATATATATAGCTTAGGAATTATTTTCTTTGAAATGATCACAGGCCGAGTTCCATTTAATGGCTTAGTACCTGTAGATATTGCCCAACACCATGTTCGTACACCACCACCACCACCTTCGCGTTTTCGTGCTGGAACTCCTGTAGCCTTAGACTATGCAGTACTTCGCTCTTTGGCTAAACGCCCTGCTAGTCGACCAGAATCAGTACAACAATTTTTTGACGAGCTATTACAGGCATCTGGAATAACTTTACCTCCCATAATAGACGTTTTTAAGTCTGGTTCTTTTATAGGTCTTTCAACCCTAGTACCTAATCCTAGTGTTGTAATATCTGCTAACTTGCCTACTAAACCTGTATTAAGTGAAAATAAAATTGAACCTGAGCTAAATCAAACTCAAATAACCAGCGATTCTATAGAAAACTATAAAAATAAAATTACTAGATCTGCTAGAAACATTACCTCGCAATTATCTGACAGTAAAACAAATCCCTTTATTAATGTTAAAAATGGGCTTAAACCATCTCAACCAGACCGATTTTTTCCAGAAATAATGATCTTAATAGTAGACTATGACAATATTACTGAGCTTATAGATGATATTTTGCAAGACTTTGGCTGTACAGTAATTTCTACTAATAGCAGTGAAGAAGCTTGGGAGTGTATGGAAAAATATGTTTTTAATTTAGTTATTACTGATGTTTTGACTAAACAAGTCAATGGTTGGCAACTTTTTGCCCGTTCTCAGGATCTGGCAGACCCTCCTGTTTTTATATTTATTACTAACAACCCCAAAGATGAAGATCGTCTTCAAGCATTAGAACAAGGTATAGAAGATTATTGGGCACAACCTTTACCAGTGGCAGAGCTACAAATTCGGTTAAGACGCTTATTACAACGTATTGCTAAAGATCTTCGATAGGAAAGCTTACTCTATAATTATATTACTTAATAATTCTTGCATTTGCTGTGGACTCAAACGAGCTTGTAAGAGCCTATTATAAAGCGATCCTAGTTCAATAAATAACTCTGCTGGTGTAGGGGGAAGTAAATCAAACTCTATATAATACCTAGCTTTACGGCTACGTAAATGCATTAGGTTGCCTTTTGTAATTTGATTATTAAGAAGAATATTTACATGCCTTCTACCTTCTACATATAAATCTGCACTGCCAGAATCAGTATAAGCTAGTACAGACACCCCGCTTTCAACACTAGTATATTTACATAAAAACAATGTCACTTGATTAATTTCAAGATTATCCATAGCTAAAACCTTTTCTTTTGGAATATTTCCCTGCAACTTATACTTATAAATATTTCAGAATAACGTAAAATAGACACCTATTTCACGCTAAACATTTATTAAATAATCACTTTTGATATTTTGATAATTACTTTTGATAAACATTTACTCTTTAAAAACTTAAATAATGGAGGACATATGAGTTTCACAATGCTAATAAAAACCTTAGGCATTTTAGTAGTGATGATAGTCTTTAGCCTACCTGTAAGTGCTTTTACTAAAAAAGAATCTTTTGATCACAATACCTTTAACAAAGTACTCCAAAAATATGTAGATGAAAATGGTTATGTAAACTATAACGCACTAAAATCTGATCGCGCCGAGTTAGACTCATATATTGAAGCATTAGGACATACTAGCCCAAGTAGTTCTCCCTCTTTATTTCCAGACAAAAACTCTAAACTAGCTTATTGGATAAATGCTTATAATGCTTTTACTTTGCGTGGAATTATTGATAATTATCCAACCAAGAGTGTACGTGATATTTATGCACTTTATGGTTTTTTCTGGCGTATCAAGTTTACTACTGGTGGTAAAAAAATGAGCCTGCGAGCTTTAGAAAACGAGATTATACGCAAATTTAATGAGCCACGTATTCATTTTGCAATTGTTTGCGCTTCAGAAGGATGCCCACGTCTTTCTAGAGAAGCTTATGTGCCAGAACGCTTAGAAGCACAATTAGAAACACAAGCGCAAAAATTTATTAATGAAGAACGTAATGTGAAAATTGATACAAAAACAAATGCTCTTCATATGTCAAAAATTTTTGATTGGTTTGCTGAGGATTTTCTAGTAGCATTCCCAGGAGAAAAAGATAAAAAAAAGGTAACTCAGTACTTAAAACCTTATCTTAATGCCTCGCGTCGTCAAGCTTTAGAACAATTAAAAACTGACAAAATTGAGTACATTGAGTATGATTGGCGTATTAATGACCAAGCACGTCA
>JAHFUF010000141.1 GCA_023265235.1 Blastocatellia bacterium | reverse complement strand
TATCTACTTCATAAACCTTTTCTCCTGATGGGTTAAAGACTGTAGCAACAATGTCTATTCCTTTTTGCTCTACTACCAAATTTAAGTATTGATTTGCTTCTAGTTTTAGAGTGTAGGAGTGCGCTCCATCTCCTACTAGTTCTTGCTCTATTGCTTTATCTAACAGGAGTTCGCCTTTGTCGCTGCTATTGTTAGCTACAGGGTTTTGATTAGTGGTTGTTGGACTAGTTACGGGATGTTTAGGATTAGGGTAGGCAGTGATTGTTAGTGACAAAATCACGCTTATTAATAATAGGCTTGTATATTTGGAGCGTGGTAGGCTCAAAGTCTTTTGGATATAGGGCATGGCAAAGCTCTCCTCGAATTATCAGTAGTGTTAGAAATCCAGGGTTTAGTCTTAAGCAGTTTACTAAATTATTTGTTTTTTAGTACAGTTCTTTCCCAATTAATGGGAATTTATCGGTAACTATTACTTGAGAGTCTTTAATATCGTAAAACTGAACAAATTTCTCTTGAAAATCTGCAATCAAAAAACAAGGATATGGTTTAGGTATAAGCGTACCAGCATTAATGATTGTGACAGTTTCAAATGACCTAACCATCCGATGATGGGTATGTCCGTTGATCACAAAACTATACAAGCCTTCTTTCGTTAGACGAAATAAATCTAGGTTATTTTCAAGTGCTATACCATAATCACCAGGCCAAACCCCTGCCATATCATTTGTACCTAAGCCATGACAAAGGAGTAATCGACCTGCAACCGTTTGAAACTCCATAGTTTTTGGTAATTGGGCAATAAACATAATGGATTTTTCGCTTAAATCGTTTCGGTTAGTGGCTTGAGGCAAACCTAGGTTATCTCCTCTTAAAATCCAGCGTTCGTGATTACCTCCAACAGTTAAAATCTGGTGGTTTTGCAAAAGCTCTAAACATTCTTCTACTTCTTTAGGGATTTGCCCATCGACAAGATCACCTACGGACATTATGTGATCAACATTGGCTTGAGTAAGGAAATCTAATGCTAGTTTTAAGCTGCTAGCCTCGCCATGAATATCGCCTATTGCACCTACACGCTCTAAGAGTTGCTTATTTGTTATAGTCATTTATAATAGTCATCCCAACAAAAAAATTTATCCTAACCAATTATTCCCGAGATGTAAATTTAATAAAAATAGAGGCCGTTATGATATCCAAAAAAGCTAATAAAAATAATATCTCTGTTACAGATTATAGCAAAGCACTTTATCAACTTGCCCTAGGTGCTGCGGCTAAAGCCCAAGAAGAACTTTCTAAACCTGTGAGTTTAGATGAATATAAACAAAATATTGTAGATGCTACCCTAGGGTTACTTGCTTCAGGGTTATGGTTAACAATTCATGTTGCACAAAAAAGTATTTTTCGTGTAGAAGTTCGTGAACGTTGCCGAGAGGCTTTACTAAGAGAGTTTCTTAAGCATATTGAAGAGGTGACTTCTGGAGGATGTAACAAGGAAGAACTAGGGCAATACTTAAAAGATTTGTTTGCTATCTATGATGCTGCTTGGAAAAATAAGCAAGAACCAGGTAATATTTGGTGGTTAGCCCAAGCTATGGCTAGAGAAGTGCTTAATGTTCAAGAGGTTCCAGAAATAGGTACTGTTATTATGCTTGATGAAATTGAGTCCACCTTGGCTCTAGGAACTCGTTTAGCACAACAATATATTGTCTACTAATTTAATAAAAACGGCTACCGATGAATGGCCACCGATGAATCGGCGGCCTATTATCAAATGCCCCTATGGGGCAAAAAATTTGTAAATTTTATCTAATTTGTCTGGAGGCAAAATTAATAACGGCTACCGATGAATCGGCAGCCTATTATCAAATGCCCTTACAGGGCAAAATATGTTCTAATCTTGGTTCTTTGTTTCGTTAGGGACGATTGAAATTAATCCAAAAAGCACTTTTGGGTTATGGTAAATAATTTATGAATTTTATCTAATTTGTCTGGAGGCAAAATTTCTAGTTATGAGTACTGTACCAAATAAAGTAATTTATTCAATGGTTGGATTAAGTAAATACTATGACAAAAAGGCTGTGTTAAAAGATATTTACCTGTCTTATTTTTATGGAGCAAAAATAGGAGTAATTGGCTTAAATGGCTCAGGTAAAAGCTCTTTGTTAAGAATTATGGCTGGGATAGACACCAACTTTTTAGGCGAAGTTGTTCTTTCAGCAGGCTATACAGTAGGTTTTCTAGAGCAAGAACCCAAGCTTGATGATAGTAAAACTGTTCGTGAAATTGTCGAAGAAGCTGTTAAAGAAACAGTGGGTTTACTTAAAGAATATGATGAAATTAATGAGAAATTTGGCGAAGAGATGTCTGATAGCCAGATGGACGCGCTTTTAGAGCGTCAAGGTAAAGTACAAGAACGCCTTGAAGCCTTGGATGCTTGGGAGCTAGATAGCCGTTTAGAAATGGCAATGGATGCACTACGCTGTCCTGCTGGAGATACTCTAGTCAAAGTACTTTCAGGTGGTGAGCGACGTCGTGTGGCACTTTGTCGGTTGTTGCTACAAAAACCTGATATTTTACTTTTAGACGAACCAACTAACCATCTAGATGCTGAATCAGTGGCTTGGCTAGAGCAACACTTGCAACAATATGCTGGGACAGTTATTGCGGTTACTCACGATCGCTATTTTCTAGATAATGTTGCGGGTTGGATTTTAGAACTAGACCGTGGGCAAGGTATTCCTTGGAAAGGTAACTATTCTTCTTGGTTAGAACAAAAACAAAATCGGTTAAAACAAGAAGAAAAAGCTGAATCCCAACGTCAAAAGACTTTGGAACGTGAGTTAGAATGGATCAGAATGGCACCAAAAGCACGTCAAGCTAAAGGTAAGGCTAGAATCAACGCTTATGAAAACCTACTAAGCCAAGAAACAGAAAAACGCGCTCAAGAACTGGAAATCTATATTCCTGCTGGCCCAAGACTAGGAAAAGTAGTTATTGAAGCTGAAAATATTAGCAAAGCTTATGGTGAGAACTTATTAATTGATAACTTGTCTTTTGCCTTGCCTCCTGGTGGAATTGTAGGAATTATTGGAGCAAATGGAGCAGGAAAAACCACTCTCTTTCGTATGATTACTAGCCAAGAGCAACCAGACAAAGGTGCAATTCGTGTTGGTGAAACTGTGAAATTAGGCTATGTAGATCAAAGCCGCGATTCATTAAATCCAGAAAAAAGTATTTGGGAAGAAATTTCTCTAGGAATGGACTCAATTAACTTAGGTAGTCGTGCTGTTAACTCTCGTGCTTATGTTGCACGCTTTAACTTTTCTGGTACAGACCAGCAGAAAAAAGTTGGTACACTTTCTGGTGGTGAAAGAAATCGAGTCCATTTAGCAAAGATGTTAACCGAGTCTGCTAATGTTTTGCTTTTAGACGAACCGACTAACGACCTAGATGTAAATACTATGCGAGCATTAGAAGAAGCATTAGAAAATTTTGCAGGTTGTGCTGTAGTAATTAGCCACGATCGTTGGTTTTTAGATCGTATTGCTACACATATTTTGGCTTTTGAAGGCGATAGCAAAGTAGTTTGGTATGAAGGAAATTACTCTGACTATGAAGCGGATCGCAAGGCTAGACTAGGCACGGCTGCTGATCAGCCACATCGCATTAAATATCGTCAACTAACCAGAGGTTAAAGGGCAAACAACCAAAGATTAAAGGGCAAACACATAGGTTTGTCCCTACTTGGAGGTAAGAATGGAGGTAAGAAAATGACGCAATCTAGAATTGAAGTTTTTCGTGAACTGTTAGAGTCCCAACCCGAAGACGCAATGATTTGGTATGGACTAGCTGGTGAATATACCAAGCTAGGAGACTGGCCTGCTGCAACTGAAGCGTTACAAAGTGTAATAAAGATAAATCCTAGTTATACGGCTGCTTATCAAATGCTTGGTTCTGCCTTAATGAGCCAAGGTTTCGCCCAAGAGGCTTGTGATATTTGGCGACAAGGGATTGAGATTGCAAATCAAACAGGTGCTTGGAAGGCTAAGCAGCATATGGAGGGACTTCTAGCTGCTAATAGTAATTCTGCTAGCTCAGGTTTTTGTTCTAGTTAATAACCTATACATGGAACTTAGTTTATAACTTATTGATTCTAAAGAATGGACAGGCACATAGGTCTGTCCATACATTAACTTGAGCTTAAGCAGTTAATAATAATTTGTTTTTTCTTAGTAAAAAATCCTAGCTATAAAAAACGTTTTGTATTATTATCACTTTTGCCCCAGATGCTTACTTAAAAATGCAAAAATATTTAACTTGAATCCTTTCTAAATCAGGAGTTATGGTTAAAAAGCGGGTTGCTGTAGGTTTGGGCAGACAAATTGCCAGAAGTACTAAGCAGAAATTTTAGTGCTATCTATCAAAAGGCAGTTTTTTTGGGGCACTTCTTCATACCTTAAAATTTAGCTGTCTTGCTCACCTCAGTACTTGTTTAGCGATTAAAAACAGGGGGGTGTTATGTTAGTTTCAGATATAAACTATTTAGCTAGTTATGCGGAAAAAGCCCGTCAGCTAGAAAATCAAATCCATCAATTAAACACATCCATACAACTCAATGAGCTTGCTGAAGAGGTCGCTACATATCATAGAATCCTATCAGCTTACTTAATGTCTAAAGATCAACCAGATAAAGAAGCATTAACCGAACTCTTGCAAAAGTTTAGTCAGCTTGAAACAGAAGTTTTAATGAAGTTTTATCGTAAGCATCAGAGTGGTCGTAGAAGCAGTGTGTTATAGCTATTTAAGCTAAGATTTTTTATCTGTTGTCCCAAGCCGCTTTGCTTTCTAGCAAAGCGGTTTTCTTTTTATTGTAGGATTTTTTATTGGCATTTTCTTAAATCAAATAATAAAATCTGCCCAATTTTAACTCACAAGGAAGCATATTATGGATATACACTTAAGGATTTTAGAACTTAGCTTAGATGCGAAAACTTGGATTGAGTATATCTTAGAGCAAACTCGTCAATCGATGCAAAATAATGGTAGTGCTGAAATGACAGATGTTGCTAGTGGTGTACATCGTTTGGACGAAAAAATTGAGCAAATGAAAAAATTACTCACTGAATATATGCCACAACCTCTAGTAACAGGCTCTAGGCAATACAATAACTTGGCTTTAGCACAAGAAGATTTTCGTAATGATGATGGGTATCCTAGTGAAACCCTACTTGGCAAATATTACGCAGTAGGTGATGGTGGATCTGGCTATGATATACAATTTTTCACTCGCGATCTTTATCAACGTACCTTAAAAGACCACCCTGAATGGCAAATTGTGGAGTTAAGCAAGTAAGAGAAGGTTCCTGAGAGCATTTAGGCTCTCAGGAGAATAAATAATCTTAATAATCTTAATAATTTTAATAAACCCTAATTAAGCGTTAAAATCCCAAGAAAACCCTTGTGGCATTTCTGGCATGGGTTCATCTTCTAAAGTAGGATAAGGTGATATCTTATTGTCTTTGTTAGATTTATCCACTACAAATTTCAAAACAGTTCTTAGCACGCCAACATGCTGAGTTTCTACAGGTAGAATACTAATAATTAAACTAAGACCTTCAGGAGTGCGGAGTTTATCCTTAAAAGCATCAAGGTAAACTTTTGAAGCAATTAGCTCTAGTGCCATACCATAACGTACTGCTTCAGATTCTTTTTTGAGAATTTTGGCGGGTATTGGAAACGTGCCAAGCCCTTTGTAAGTGACTGGTTCGCCTCCTAAAGCCTTTACAGCTTTTACTAGCGCGTCACGGTGAGCAGCATGGTCATCAGAAAATTGAGTCGCAACATCTAGAATCGCTTTATTAACAATGAGTTTTTCCTTTTTTAGTCCTAAATAGGTATTAATTGCTTTTTGTTCTAACAGAATTGCCATGTTAGCAATACCTATATCATTAGTTGCAGGGTCAACCTTAGCCGTAGAGGTTGCGCCTTTAGGAGTAGCTGCACCTGCACCTTTTTTTTGTGGCAAGCTAATAACAGCCGCCAAAGTGGGATTTAAGGCATCTCCTAATGCTGTGATTATTCCAACAGTACCAGTCATTGCAGCCATTTTGAGCAGATCTCTTCGGGCAATGTCAACTAAATTAATTTTGTTACGCATTTATTAAACTCCATTAAATTGAAGCTCGAAAAGTTTGATTTTGAAAGCTTTTTGGTAATTTGCAATATCATCATATATTATTGTTCGCCACGCAAGCGGATTTTTGCGTTATTTGCTAGATTATAGCTACCAAACTTCTTGCACTAGGGTGATTAAAAATAGATAATGTCAGCTTGAACACCAAAAAAAATCCCAGCAAGCTTTAAGGAGTATTCTTACATGGCTAAAGATCCTAGCGCGATAGATCTTTCAAAGAGAAATTTTATCCATCAGCTTACTACTACTAGTGCCCTAACTGTATTAACTCAACTACTTGGCCCATATGCTAACCCTAATCTAGCTGTGATTGCAGCACAAAAACCTTCTCCAGGAGGTGACATTGCACTACTTAATGAAGCAATTAAGCTAGAACAAAAAGCAGTTAACACTTATCAAGCAGCCCTTAAAGGAGATTTAATTAAAAGCCCTGTTCTAATAGATGCTGCTTTTGCTTTTGCTTCTGATCATCAATACCATAGAGAATCTATTTCTCGTTTTGTAAGAGGAAAACTTAAAGGTCTTCCGCCTGTAACAGATGACAAAAAGATTGGTACTTTTCCTGTCCCAGACTCAGTATTAAATGGTAAAGATAATGATGTTTTACGCTATGCACTTACTTTAGAAGTAATAGCTTCAAAAACATACCTAGAATTTGTTAATGGTAAGTTAAGCACTCCTGAAGCTAAAGGATTAATAGCTTCAATTTTAGCAGTTGAGACTCAACATGTGGCTATTGCTCGTACAGCACTGATGTTGATATTAAAAGACAAAGGTTTAGCTGAAGACAAACAGTTAGTGCCTTTCCCATTTTTTGACTTGCAGCCTACACCAACAGTTCCTGCTTAAAAGCTAAATTAATTAAACCCCCAACTATAGGAGACATATAGTTTATATTTGTTTCCTATAGCCTATAGACTACTACTTACAGAGATATCTGTAGAAATCAAATAGCTTAATATAACACGGATAAAAGCTTCGTGACTTTTTATAGCTGTGTTATAATGCCCGGATTCTCATCATTATTAAAAAACATCCGCAATAATTTAATAAGTAAGTATTTTTGGAGGAAAACGAATTTTATGGATTATTCAGATAAAATTAAAAAGTCCATGACGTGTCTAATGTCTATGGTAGTGGCGGTTTTTGCTGTGATGATACTAGGCACTATAGATAGCTATGCCCAAGGTATCAACTATCCTGTTGGTAGCCCTGGTGCAACAAGCGGTACAGGTAATGGTAGGGTTGATGCAGATAACTATTTTATGCGTAATAACGTAGCAGGGCTTACTGAAATTCCTGTCTCAGAAGAAGAAGAAAATAGTCAAAAACTACAAGAGTCTGGGAAAGGAGGCTGGCGTGCTTTTAACGAAATACAAGAGTCTATCTACCTCTATCGCCGTGATCGCACCGCAATAGCTGATCCTAACTTTGGTAAATCATCTCGTGCTGTCATTATTAACCCAGGGGTTGCTGGAGAGTTAACCTATACTTCTGGTGATCACAAGTTTGGTTTTGGTATAGGTGCCTATCAAGCCTTTGGCTTCCAAAGTAAATTTGAAGAAGATCCAAAAAAGTTTGGCGCTAGAGCTACGTTTTTTGATACTCGTGTTGCCTCTAATGATGTAGCTGTAGGGGGTGCTTTTCGTTTAACAAAACAAATCTCTGTTGGTGCTGCTTTTATTTTTGGAAGAGCTTTCTTAGACTTAAAGACTCCTGCGCTCCAAGCTTTTGCTTTTGGTTTAGTCAGAGATAGCCGTTTAGATGTTTCTGATGTTGGTGCTCCTGGTGTAAATGTTGGGGTGCATATTAGACCAAGTGAGAAACTAGATATTGGTATAAGTTATAAAAGCAGAAGAACTTATAACTTAGAAGGTAAGTTTGAAACTTTTGAACTAGTAGGTTTTCAATTTGCTCCTAACAAACGTAATGCTGAAGTAGAGTTTAAGTTACCAGCCGTTGGTGAAGTTGGTATTGTACTTAAACCTAGTAAGAAACTTCATGTAGCTCTTGATTATCGTTTCTATGACTACACTGCTACTTTTGGGCCGCCAATAATCTTAAAGGATAAAGATACTAAGCAAAGACTACAGTCAATAAATATTGGTGGTAAAGACGTTAGGTCTTACCGTGCTGGTTTAATTATTAATAAATCAGAAAAAACTAGAGTCTTTTTTGGTGGTGCATATACTACTAATGGCTTTCCTGAAGCTGCAATCAACCCAGGTTTAGTAAACGTAGGTGGCGCAGATGCTAGTGTGGGCGTAGCCAGAAAGATTGGCGAGCGTTGGTTTAATTTTGCTATTGCTGCTGTTCAAGGTCGTGAGCGTAAAGTTGGCCCACCAGCTAACCGTTTGTTTGCTGGTAAATATATTGGTGGTGGCGTACTTTTTAGCTTAGGTTTGCGCTTGACCAAAGTACCTATACTTAGTAAATAAATTTTTTGTAATTTTGGTTTTTTCTTGGCCACCTTTGAATTAGTGTGGCCATTTTATTTTTCTAAATTTTTCTTTTCTAACAACCTCCTAGCTAGGTCTTGAGAAATTGTAACCCTATAACGTGAACGGCCTAAGTAAGTAGGACTAGGTTCGATAATTGCACCAATGTCTTTTAATAGTTCTATCACTTGATCTTCAGTAAATTTTACTTGACTGCCTTGGCGAGTAATTTTATTTAAACTAGGTAGTAGTTTAAGTATTGGAACATTTGTAGTTGTTTTAGCTTCTATAGCTAAATAGTTGCTTAGACGTAGGGTTAATATATCCAATAGACTTACATTTGTTAGAGAATTTAGAGGATTTAGAGGATTTAGAGACTTAGCAGTATTTTGAAGATCAGCTAATTGCTCTAAGGGTTCATCCTCAAATGGTAAAAAAGGAGTATAAAAATCTCGTTTGTGTTTCATAAAGTATTTTTCCTTAAAATTTTGGTTGTTTGCCAAGAAAATTATCTAAGATACAAATCAAGGATTGCAAGTAAACTTTTTAAGTCGTAAAATCAAAAACACTACAATTTTTTAAACTCCAAAGTTTATTTTCCTACAGGTAAAAAAGTGTTGAGGCAAAAGACATTTAGTAGGGCTAGCTTTCTTTGCACATTGTGGTTTGTGTTGATTGTTGGAATAGGAAATAGTTCTGTACTAGCCTTTCAACAAAATACAAAAGCTAATGTTGCTAATAATATCACTGACAGTATCACTACTGTTTTATCTCGGACAGAGAGTAACAAAAAGCTTGCTTATCCAGAGCTAGCAGAACGTACTCGTCAGGCTGTAGACTT
>JAHFUF010000140.1:7566-9493 GCA_023265235.1 Blastocatellia bacterium | reverse complement strand
AGAGATGCAAGATTTAGAACGAGAAAACATAGCAATAGTTAGTAATAGTAAAGGAAAAGTTAATGAGATAGAGAGTAGCCAACAAGTTAAAGACGCTTTAAGCAAATGGGAGGAGCTTAAAAGTCAAGAATCAGGAAAAGAAGTGAAATTGAATGACGAACAAAGAAAAGCAGCAGAGAGCATTTTAACTTCAAAGGATCAAATAATTGGCATCCAGGGGAGAGCAGGGGTTGGAAAATCCTTTTCACTTTCATTTGTCAAAAGCGAAGCAGAAAGAAACGGAGTTGAGTTTAGAGCCTTCACACCAACAACCAAGGCCGCAGACAATTTAAGGCAAGATGGGATTGAAGCAAACACAGTAGCCAAACTTACAACAGAGCTAAAAAATGGGGAAGTAAAACAGGGAGGAATGTGGGTTATAGATGAAGCGGGTATGGTAGATGCTAGATCTATGAATAAGATACTTAAAACCGCTCAGGAACATGAAATAAAGGTTGTTTTAGTAGGGGATACAAGACAACACGAAGCTATCCAAGCAGGCCGAGCTTTTGATCAGTTAATGAAAGAGGGAATGCAGACAAACGAAATAAGCCAAATAGTCAGACAAAAAGAAGAAAACTTTAGAAGTTTAGTTAAGGATTTATCCCAGGGTAAAATAGATAATGTAATTAATAGAGTAAAAGAAGTAGGAAATGTTTATGAGATTAAAGATGAGAAAAAAGAAGAAGGTAAAACTGAGTATTGTGATTGCTCACAGGAACGTTATAAAAAAGTAGCAGAACTTTATGTAGAAAGTAGCCAAAAAGGAAGTGTATTAGCTGTAGCCCCAACAAATAATGAAAGAAGACAAATAAACGAAGCGGTAAGAGGAGAGCTAAAGGAAAAAGGAGAAATAGCAAAAGAAGGATTAGAAACAGAAATACTTGTGAATAAAAACATCACTGGTGCAGAAAGACAACTAGCGCAAAATTACCAAACTGGAGATACGGTTGGTTATTTATACGGTTCAAAACGAGATGGAATAGAAGCAGGGGAATATCTAAGAGTTACAAATGTTGATGTTAGTAGTAATAGGGTTACAGTTACAAAGAATAATGGGCAAGAAATAACTTATAACCCGGAAAAGCTTTATGGAATAAAGGATGTTTACAAGAGCGAGGAAAGAGAATTTTCTGTTGGAGACAAAATTGTTTTTAAGGAAAAAAACAGAGAATTAGACATTAATAGTGGAAGCATAGCAAAAGTTGAGCGTGTAAATGGAAATAGCCTGTTGGTAAACCTAGAGAATGGAAATAGTAAGCTTTTAGAACTTAAAGACTTAAAACATACTGAGCATGCTTATTGTATGACAAGCCATAAAGGGCAAGGAACAACAGTTGATAGCGTAATAGTTTATCTGGATGACAGACATAGAGAATCGATGGTTAATAAGACAATGGCTTATGTAGCTATATCACGCGCCATGAATGAAGTAAATATAGTAACTAATGATGAAAAAGGAGCACAGAAAGCAATTGAACGAGAACATATTAAAGATGTGGCTTTAGATATTAAAGAAAATAAAGAAGTTAGCAATAGTCAACAAAAAGATGTTGCTCTAGAAAATCAACTTAGGGAAAACAACAAAGCCGAAACGATTAATAAGAATAGAAGCGAAAAAAGCATAGAAATGGGTAATAATCATAGACAAGTAAAAGAAAGCAGAAATATAATAGAAACAGAACAGCAGAAATATAAAGAGTTTTACGGCTACAAGTTTACCGAGAAAGATTTGCTAGTCTCCAGCCATAAAGATAAACAAATTGACTCTAAAAATATGGAAATAGCTGACAAAACAAAAGATGGTAACATCAACGAGCAACAATTAATTATCAACATCAACAAAGACAAACAGATAGCTACTGATAGTAAAGAAAACAAAAACGAT
>JAHFUF010000140.1:0-7466 GCA_023265235.1 Blastocatellia bacterium | reverse complement strand
CCCCCAACTACCAATGCAACCACCAGCACAGCCCCCAATACAATCTCAGTCAATAACACCAGGGTTCAAAATAAACAGGAAATCAAGCTCTTGGACTAACAAAGGGCGCGAGGAAAATGCAATAGTAGATTTAGAAAATCTATTGAAAGAGAGAATCAAATCACAAGATGTAGCAATAAAAGCGGTTATAGATGGATTGAAGAGAGCCGCAGTTAGTAATAAAAATACTATGCTAAATTTTCTTTTGACGGGGCCAACTGGTGTTGGAAAAACAGAAATGGTCAAGCTAGTGGCAGAAGGATTAAGGAAACCGTTTAAACGCTATGACATGGGAAGCTATAAGGATAAAGAGCAATTGTGGCAACTATTAGGCTCGCCCCAGGGCTATATTGGTGGAGAAGGTAAATTAACACAATTTGTTAAAAATAATAGAGATGCTTGTTTGCTTTTTGATGAAGTCGAAAAAGGAGGACAAGAGGTCTATGATTTTATGCTACCTATGCTGGATGAAGGAAAAGTACGAGATAACCGAACGGATGAAATAGTTGATTTTAGTAAAACAATGATATTTTTCACTACTAATTTAGTTACCCATACGCCGCCAGAAGCAAGAGAAAACCCTGAAGTGATAAGGGATTTGATCCTAGATAAAGGATTTTTACGTCAGGAATTAATAGGTAGAATTAAAAACATAATACCATTTTTTGAGTTTCAAGAAGAAGATATTTTAGAGATAGTTGGAATACAACTTAAAGCTTATGTGGAAAGTATTGTTGATCCAAAAAGAGTTTCAATTTCTTGTGATGATGATGTTATAGAGTTTGTTGGAGCAAAAGTAGATAGAAAATATGGGGCTAGAAATGTCGCACAGAATATTGAACGACACATAGGCAATAACTTAACTGATCAATTGTTCCAAAGAGGCCAAAAAATAAGTAGTGTGCGAATCTTGGTTGAAAACGAATCAATAAAGGTGGAGGTAGAGTAATGGTACGTAGATTTCTTAATACAGGTTTAGTTTGGCTACTACTTATAACTTTTGTGATTTTCTTAACAAACGATTTTTGCTCAAAACCAAAAAGGGTAACATCCACAACAGTTAGCAATGATGATAATCCGTTTGCTAGTAAAGGAAAAACAAGTAATAAAGATGGAAAAATTGCTGTAAGTGAACCCCCAACGCCAGTTGACCCGAACGCAGTTATATTGACAGGAAAGCTAGATCATACGTTTGTAGAAATACAAAAGTGTACTGGGAATGGTGCAGAATTAACCATAGAAGGGACTCTTTTAAATCAAGGGACAGATGGAGTTTTAAGATTTTATGTAAGTAATTATAATAATACCACACAAATCTATGATGATTATGGAAATAGGATTATTTCAAATTACATACAAGTTGCCAATTTGACCAGTAATGATTCTATTGATGTAAAGCTAATCTCTGGTGTAACAGTCAAATTTCTCGTTAGATTTAGTGTGCCAACCGTTGGAGGAGAAACCCAAACAAAAATAGTAAAAGTACTACAACTTGCTACAAATGGATTTCAAGCAGAGTTTAGAAATATTAAAGTTGATAGAGTTAGTAAAAATCCTACAATAACCGCTACAACAACACCTAACCCTATTGTTAGCCCAATACGAACGCCAGCATTAGACACAAATAAGGATAGTGAAGCTAAATAACTATGCAACTAGAGCAATTAATTAAAGAAATATCTGAGCTAAGTTTAGAAGATAAGAAAAAGCTAAATTTGACAAAAAAGGAAATAGATGAGGCTAGTAAAGAGTTTCAAGAACAACTAGAGAAAAAGTGGGTAGACTTTCATCCTGCACTAGAACTAGGATTTCATATATTAGCTAGAGAAGTGCTTAATAGTCAGACTAATAGTAATTGTACAGAAGAAAAAACTTAAGAAAAAAACTTAAGAAAAATAAATACTAATCGTGATAGTGATTGAAAATAGTTATTAGGAGATTTCTTTGAACCTGCTTATAGATAAATGGATACCAGTACGTAGTGAAGAAAAAATCAAATATATTTCACTAGAAGAGCTACTTTGTAACAACAATGATCATGAGATTATTACTCATCGTGACGACATGCAATTAGCTACTTTGCAAATGCTAATTTGTTTAACACAAGTTCTTTTTGAACCTAAAGATGAAGTAGAATTAAGTAAGTATTTAGTTACAGAGCTAAACAAAAAACAATTTCAAATAGCAATTAAAGATTATTTAGAATGGTTTGATCTTAAACACATAAAATGGCCTTTCTTACAAACTAGAGGGGTTACTAGTAAAGAGGTTACACCTATACAAAAACTATTTAATGGTATGCCAGAAGGTAATAATCACACATGGCGTTATGAGTCTAACAGTAGAATCAATAAAGTTTGTGCTAGTTGTGCAGTAATAATGTTGTTTAATCAAAGTACTAACACACCTAGTTTTGGAGGCGGATTTAAGAATCCTTTACGGGGAGCTACTCCAATTATTACTTTAGTAAAAGGTAAAACTCTAAGAGAAACAATTTGGTTAAATATTTTGCACAAAGGATTTTCATCTAAGCATTATCTAAACAAAACAGTCAATATTCCAAACTGGGTATTAAGAATAAATAAAGATGATGAAGTAGAAGGAAGTAATTTTAGTTTACTTAGAGGGTTATTTTGGCAACCAGGAATAGTAGAATTGATTTGGCAAGATGAACAAGCTCAAGCTATTTGCGATTCTTGCGCAATAACAACAAATAATATAGTGGTTGGTTTTAAGCGGCAAAAATTTGCTTATAAGTTAATTTCTGATTTTTTACATCCTCATTCACCTAGGTATTTTTATAGTAAAGATGGAAAGGATACTACTATTTATCCTTCGTTCAAAGACCTACCATGGTGGACGCAAGTAATTAATTTGGTATTGAAAAGGGAAAACGGTTTCCCATCATTGGGAGTTGTTCAATATCAAGAGTTATTTAGTGATGAAGAGCTTTGCTTAATATTTGGTGGGTATAACAATAATCAATCAAAAATTACACAACGTAGCTACCAAATTTTTCTACTACCAAAAGGCTGGTTAAAAAACAAGAAATATTTAGAAATACATCTATCTTTGGCTTTAGAGATAGGAGTAGTACTAAGAAAGAAAGGATATGGTGTAGGTAAATCTATGGGGCTAAATTTATTGCCAGGAGATGGTTTAAGCAACTTATTGACACAATTACAAAAAGATTATTACCAAGAGATAGAATCAATAATGATAGATTTTATTGCTAGTATTAATCTTGATCCTGTTAATGAGATTGATAATCAATTAGTCACAAAACTAACAGAAATTGCTGATAAATCTTTAACTGACTTTACTAGAAGTTACTCAACTTATGTCAATCCTGTGTCAGTAAAACAATCAATAGATATTACCATTAAAAAATTAATCAATGCTTAATCAAAAAATAAATTTTATAGATCTAAAGAGTAAATTTGACAGTCTCTCTAAAGGAGATAAAGCAGAGCTACGTAGAGCAACAAAACTAGCAGATATATTTAAGGTTAGGGTTAGTTATCGTTTATTACCAAAAGGTGAAAAACCTAGTAGGCAGTGGGAAAGAGTATTATTCTTTTTGCCATTTGGAGAACATTTGACAGGTGGAAACAGAGTGGGAGAACTACTAGCTTATTTGCAAATAAAGGAGCAAAAAATTCAACAGATGCTCAAAAGTGCTAACCCAAATGATTTGTTACTGTTAAGAGATTTGAGTAAGTGGGCTGATCAAAAAAAATTACTTAAACTAGATTATCAGTACTTTTGTGAAAGTTTATACTTTTGGGGAAGTGGATATAAACAAGCGATAGAAAAAGACTACTTTTTAACTTGTAGAAAAATAGCTCAAGATGCAGCAGGAGTAGTAACTATGGAAGGTGTAACTGATTTAGCTATTACATTAAAAGATGAAGAGAAACTTTTTCCTGGTTTGCCAGTATCCTCGATGTTGAGTGCAAATTTACAAGCCCAAGATGTTGTTGTGGAAACTATAAAAAACCTAGAAAGCAAACAGATGAACTCCACATTAGGTATAACAGAAATGCCATCAAAACAAGAAAAAATTAGTAAATCCAAAATTCGCAAGAAAAAAGAAACTAAGGAGTAAGAATGACTGAGTTTAATTATAACTATCTAAATATACATGCACTAATTTCTCACAGTGCTTCTTGTCTAAATCGAGATAATAACAACTTACAAAAAACAATGACTTTTGGAGGAGTAAAAAGAGCGAGAATTTCTAGCCAATCGTTAAAGTATGCAATTAGAAATAGTCGTTACTACAGTAAACACTTAGGAGAACCTTCTGATCGGACTAGAGAATTGCATCAACTTTGTGAACAATATGTTGAGGAACTAAAAGATAAATTCTCGCCTGAGTTAATTAGAAAAACTATTGGATTATTGGTAGGGAAAACTATTGAGGCATTAGGCGAAGAAGAGCATTCAGCTATTATTCCTTGGTCAATCTCAGAAGTAGAAGCTGTATGTAACGAAGTGGCTTTAGCAGAGAAAGAAGAGTTAAACGAACGTCAACTAGCTAAACGCTTAAAAGATAGCTCTGAAAAACTACATAAAGCGTTGGCTAGTAGTGTAGATATTGCATTATCAGGAAGAATGGTAACTAGTGGGTTGATGGAGCCAATAGATGGAGCAATGGCGTTAGCTCATAGCTTTACTACACATGGCCATGAGAGCCAATTAGACTGGTTTACAGCAGTAGATAATTTTGCTAATAGAAAATCAGAAATGGCTAGCAATAAAGCACAAGCAGGGCATATTGGTACACAAGATTTTGCTACAGGGACATTCTATCGTTTTTGTACGTTAAATTTAGAACAGTTAACAGAAAACATTGGTGGAGATAGAAAAAAAGCTTTGGATATAGCTACACACCTAGTTTATCTACTCGCTACAGTAGTTCCTAGTGGAAAACAAAATTCATTTGCATCTTTTAACTATGCTGAGTATGTATTATGTAGTTTTAGCGACCAACCAATTTCTCTAGCAGATGCTTTTGAACGACCTATTCAAAAGGAAACTGGAGGAGGGTTTATGCTTACATCAATAAAAACTCTTCAAGAATACTCAAAAAACTTGCATGAGAGTTATAGCATAGATCACTTACAAAATACTTTTAGTCTATTAACCAGCCAAGAAGAATCGGAGAAGTCAGATAAGTCAGAGAAATCCAAAAAAGTTGATAAGCCTACTGTTGCTAAACTTCAACAATGGGTCAGAGAACAGGGGATTAAGTAATGGCAGAATATCTAATCTTAAAATTAAAAGGAGCTATGCAAGCCTGGGGAGGCCATACTTATGAAGATTATAGACCTAGCCTCGCTTTTCCTACACGTAGTGGGTTGTTGGGGCTGCTAGGTGCTTGTTTGGGTATCAAACGTAGCCAATTAGATAAACAACAAGCTCTAGACAAAAGTTTTAGATTTGCTGTTCGTGCTGATAAACGAGAGCTAACTACCAAAAAGTTAGTAGATTTTCACACTGTTGAAGGAGTAGTTAAAATAGATGGCAGCACTACAGACTATCCAGTTGTTACTAGGCGAGAATATTTACTGGACGCAGAATTTACAATAGCGATAGAGTTTTTGCCAGGAGCTACTTACAACTTAGCTACTATAAAACAGGCACTTGCAAAACCAATATTTACTCCTTTTTTGGGAAGAAGGTCTTGTCTACTAAGCCGGCCTCTTTTTGAAGCACAGCTAACTTCTAACACTTTGGAGGAAGCTCTATCACAAATTGAGCCAAAAGTAGGGGTAATTTATAGTGAAATACCTACTTTTGATAATAAGGTGTTAATAGTAAGGGATAAACCTTTATTAAATGGTAAAAGACAGTTTCATGATAGGAAAGTTTACGTTAAACACTAAAACAAAAATATATGTATCTATCTAAATTATTGTTAAACAAAGGAAGCCGAGAAGTTAGACTCGATCTTAATGACTGTCAGCAGTTACATAGAACCGTGATGTCTGCTTTCCCTATGCTAGAAAAAAAAGGGCTTGGAGCACGTAGCGAGTGTGGGGTGCTATACCGTTTAGAGGCTATAGAAAATGGAAAAATAGCATTACTGGTACAATCAAAATTACTACCAGAATGGAATAAGTTACCAGATAAGTATGTGTTATCAACACCAAATAGTAGTTTATGTAAGGAAATAGACTTTATTTACGAACAGTTAGAAGATGGAATGGTACTTAATTTTAGATTACGTGCAAATCCTACACATAAACAAAGAGGAAAAAGAATACCGATAAAAGGAGAAATAGGAGTAGTTAATTGGCTTAAGCAAAAAGGAGAGGTACATGGTTTTGAGCTAGTAAAAATATCACTAAATTCAGGTTCAGAAACAATTGAATACCCAAATTTAGAGAGTACAAGGGAGCATGTATTAACAGGATCAAAGAGCAATGGTACAGAAAAGATACAAATTCTATTTAATTCGGTACTTTTTGATGGAGAACTTATTATCACTAAAAAGGATATGTTTGTTCATACACTAATGCATGGAGTAGGCTCTGGTAAAGGGTATGGGTTTGGCTTACTTTCTATTAATCTAGCCTAACATTATCTAGGTAGGTTTCTGTGTATTCCCCACGCGAGTGGGGGTGTTGCGAAGAGATAGATAACCTAATTGCTATTATTCCTAGTATTCCCCACGCGAGTGGGGGTGTTGCGGTTAGCGAGGGACACGCGCTATTAAGTAAAGCGTATTCCCCACGCGAGTGGGGGTGTTGCGCTTTAGATAAAGCTGTAGAGACAATAACTACAGGTATTCCCCACGCGAGTGGGGGTGTTGCGCATGGAATTAATAGCAAAGAGCAGTTACAAAAGTATTCCCCACGCGAGTGGGGGTGTTGCGAAAGATGAGTTTGGGAATAGATTAGTAAGGAAGTATTCCCCACGCGAGTGGGGGTGTTGCGTAATAGTCGTTGTTCTTGTTGGATAGTTTGAGGTATTCCCCACGCGAGTGGGGGTGTTGCGGATTTTTTTCACTTGATAGACAAAAGCGATTAGTATTCCCCACGC
Organism: Blastocatellia bacterium; assembly: GCA_023265235.1. Classification (GTDB taxonomy): domain Bacteria; phylum Acidobacteriota; class Blastocatellia; order Chloracidobacteriales; family JADJPF01; genus JADJPF01. Next base: position 377 of record JAHFUF010000140.1, on the reverse strand, counting down.
GAGTGGGGGTGTTGCGTTACTAACCCTTTTAATAATGCATTTGTATTGAGTATTCCCCACGCGAGTGGGGGTGTTGCGGACTCAAAAGCATCAGCCGTTTTCCTCTCTAAGTATTCCCCACGCGAGTGGGGGTGTTGCGGGCTATTATCGTTTGGCTTTTCTCTCTAATCCGTATTCCCCACGCGAGTGGGGGTGTTGCGGACTCAAAAGCATCAGCCGTTTTCCTCTCTAAGTATTCCCCACGCGAGTGGGGGTGTTGCGGTGCATACCAGTATCAAATTCCGTATAAGTTGAGTATTCCCCACGCGAGTGGGGGTGTTGCGCTATTAAAGAAGGGCTTAGAAGTCTTTTCTTAGTATTCCCCACGCGAGTGGGGG
>JAHFUF010000756.1 GCA_023265235.1 Blastocatellia bacterium | reverse complement strand
CGTTTATTTAGTCCGATGTAAAGAGTATTTGAAGTAAAAGGATCTATGGCTAATGAAGTAATTTTATGATTAGTATTAACCTGGCTCAACAGTTGCCACGTTAAACCACCATCAATGCTTTTCAGTATTTTATTTTCTTTATCAACTACATATAGATTTTTAGACGTTTGAGGATCAGAGGCTAATAACCTAATTGAGGTAGTTAATCCCATTGGGAATAAAGCAATCCAAGTCTGGCCATTATCAAAGCTTTTATAAATCACTCTATCTATTGCTATGTACAAAGCTTCATCATTAGAGGTAGCACACATAGGCTCTAAACTATTCTTGAAAGTTGGATCAACTGACTCTTTCCAGTTTTCTCCATCTCTAGTAACAAAAAGCAAATTGTTGTTAGAAGATTTTGTAAAACTAAAAATTAAATTTGGATTATTGTCTGCTACCATTAAACCATTGGTTTTTCTAGAAGAAGGTAGGTTAAATAGGGGAATCCAAGTCTTTGTTTGATCTAAGCTTTTAAATATTCCATGTGATGTACAAGCATAGATTACTTTAGGGTTAGTTTTAGTTATAGCCAGACTAAATATTTTTTGGCCCAGTGGTGTAGTGCTTGTCTTTAATGGAAATGAATTTATTTGATTTGATAATTTATCATCAATATTATTTTGACTTAGGGAAAAGGTTTTTGGGGCTGCTGAAACTATAGAGCTACAGAATAATAAAATAAACGAACACATTAATAAAAACACACACTGTGTTTTTTTTGTAAAATTAATTAATAACTCCTTATTGGTAAAATCAATAAACATATCATTCTCCTTTATAGGTAAGAATCAGTTAAGGTTGTTTTTATGATAAATAGCAAAATCTGTAATGATCAAATAGTTTGTTGTACAAAAATTGCGAGTAGGAATGCGGGCACCTTGCCCACATCTTATAGAATGTTAAGCACATGCGGAGATGTCCACGTTCCCAGATTAAAAAATGTACAACCATATAAATGACCACTACAAATTTTTGAAATTGCTCATCTGTTCCCATGTGTTGTGTTTTGACTTAGCTCTGCTTCATTTATGTAACTAAAGAGCCAAGCAATATAACCTTGTCGAGCAAAATACATTCGCTTGTTTTTTAAATTTAGTTCGTTAGATATAGCTTGCATAATTTTTGCCCCCGCTATAAGTTGGTTAGGCGTAAAAGTGTCTTTTACTCTCTTTAGATCCTTTTCGGCTTGTTCTTTTGCTTTTAAGCTATGTCGCATTTTGGAGGTAAATATTTTTGACAAATTGGGGTTTAATAGAGCTTCTGGATTGTTTACTGCTTGGTTGTAAAAGGTATCAATATCTTGCGGCATTAATCTAACAAATAGTTTACGGTTTGCGGGATGAAGTAAAGTTGTCATAGCCCAAACAATACCGCCACTTAGGTAGGCACGATCTCGATTTAAAAACCCTGGTTTTCTATCTATTTCCTCTCTTATAGGTACAGAAATCAAATCATTAGTTAGTTTATCAGCTTGCTCAACAAAATTTGTGCCATCTGGGTTATTTTTAGTAATAGCATCTGTAAAGGTTACAGTTCCGTAGGGAACACTCATTGTAAAAAATGGATCATTTTTTGTTTCAATTGAGGATCTGCTTACTCTGTACCCACTTTTAGTATTTCCACTACCAATATCAACTAGAAAGGCAGTATTGCTGTATTTTGAAGGAATAAGGCCAGATATAGCCAAAGTTACTTCTGTTTCAACACTAATAAAAACCATTTCCTTACCAGTTGCAGTGAGCACTTTCTCAGAAAGTTCCTCTTTATTTTCTGCTACTGAAATCCCGCTACTACCAATAATATAGATATGATCTGGAGAAACCTTGTCTTTTTCTTTTATCTCCATATAAAGCGTTTTAACCGCTTTGACTGTATCTGCAATTGCTTCACTCGAAAATTTTTTTGTTTTTTCCATACCTTTCGTGATTCCGGTGTTAATCGGCTCAGATTGTCGAATATTTGCATCATAACCTTCTTTTTCTTTAATAAGCTCAACTACAACAGATTTTACACCTTTAGAACCAATTTCTACGCCACCATACAACTTATGGGGAGGTTGTGTATAGGCATAGGAAAGAGAAAATATATTTGTGAATAATAGAAAAAGTAAACCCATAATTAGTTTATGGATTTTGAAGTTAGGTAATAGCCATCGGCAAAATATAGAAATTATATTCATATCAAGATCTCCTAAAGTTAATTGTAAAGTCGCGTGAAATTACTTGGTAAGCTAAACAGCCTAGGTTCAGCCAGTGTTTTGTTTGAGGTTTTTATAATTCAGAGAATTACATTTACTTGGAACCAGGTAGCTTAATGTCGGAGCCATGGATTTTTATTTCAGGAGGCGGTTGTGGTTGTGGTTTTGGTTTCTGTAACCTTCTTGGTTTATCATTATTGTTTCCACCTACTGAAGGCTTCTCCGTAGGCGTATTAGTAGGTGCAGGTTTTACTTCTTTATAAGGAATTGGATTTTCCAGTTTTGGCACATTTCTTGGACGGTCAGATTGTGTATTAGGTGCATTAAAGAATTGCCACCGGATTGCTACACCACCACTAATTAGCACTATTAGGATAATTGCTGTAATAGGAGTAGGCAAGGTAGCCAAACGAGATTTACCTTTAGTTAGAGTCGTTTGTAGTTGGTTAAATAAATCTTGGTTATTAGATAGAGGAACTTCCTTTGTTTTACCAATATTTTGTTCTTGAGTAGTTATTTTTGCTGTAGGCGTAGGAGTATTAATAGCTATGATATTGCCTGTGTTTCCTTTGTTACGTAGCTTTTTAGTTTGACTTATTAAAAGAAGTTGTTCTGGGCTAATACTTAAATCATCAACAAAGCCTAATCCTAATTCAATTAGTGCTTGCTCAAATTCTTCTGCTAGTTGTAAGGCACTT
>JAHFUF010000755.1 GCA_023265235.1 Blastocatellia bacterium | reverse complement strand
ATGGGACTGGCCCAGAAGTAACAGTTCGTAATAATGGGGTCAACCTTGGTATTTATGGTCGTCGTGCTTTTTTACCTGTTCAACAGTTTGATGATAGGTATCAAGTGACAGACAATCTTTCTTTAGTTGCTGGTGAACATACTTTCAAATTTGGTTTTGACTTTAATCGCGCTTTTGTAGATCAAGTCTTCCGCAGTGATGCAGGAGGAGTCTATCGTTTTGATAGCTTAAGTGACTATCTTATGCGTAGACCTGGTCAATACCGTCAATTTGCTGGTAGTGGTGTTTTCCAAGCCTCACAAAAAGAATTAGCTATTTATCTTCAAGATGAATGGCGTCCAGTTGCTGGTTTAACCATTAATGCTGGTTTTCGTTATGAAATGACCTTAAACCCAGACCTACTTCCTTTTACTAGCCCACAATTGGTTCCTAAACAAGTCTCAGATATTCCTGATGACAAAGAACAATATGGGCCACGTATAGGTTTGGCTTGGGATATTGGTAATAAAGGGAAAACCATAGTTCGTGTAGGTAGTGGCCTTTTCTATGCTCGTACACCACTACTACTCTTTAACCAAGCTATTACTAATACTGGTGGTAACTTGGATGTAGGCTTTAGCGTTACATTAGGTAGTTTTGCTCAAATCAATGATGCTTTTAAGAGAGCAGGTATTGATCTTAGTAAAGCACCTCTTGGTAATTTACCTGTTTTTAGTGATGCTCAATTCCGTCAATTGTTTGCTGGGCCAAATGGTGCACTTCAAGTATCATTCTTTGATTCTGAATTCCAGAATCCTCGCTCAGTTCAATTCAATGCTGCCATAGATCATCAGATTGCTCCAGGAATTGTAGCTGGAGTAGATTTTGCTTATATTAACACTACACGTCTAGAAAGATTACTAGATGTTAATCTTGGTACCCCTGTTATAGATCAAACAGGACGACGTATTTATTCAAACCCACGTCCAGATCCTAGATTCTCTCTAGTTCGCTCTCAACAATCATCTTCTCGTTCTTTGTATCGTGCAGCAACATTTTCATTTAATGTTCGTAAGCCCAAGTTTGTCTTTGATGCTTACTACACTTTGTCAACTAACTATGGTGATGATGATAATGAACGTAACTTTGCGGCGGTACAGTATTCTGATCCTTTTAATCTTTCTAACGAGTATAACTACTCTAGCTTAGATCAACGTCATCAGCTAACTATGAATGGTCTTTATAACCTACCTTATGGTTTTGAGATTTCTGCTACAACCAGATTTACCTCTGCTGCACCATTCACTGCTGCTGTTGGACAAGATCTAAACAGAGACACTGCAATCAATGAACGACCAATTATTAATGGTAAAGAAATTAAACGTAACTCCTTCCGTAATTTCAGTTTTTCTGATATTAGCTTGAGATTACAAAAAGGTTTCAAAGTACCTAATGAACGCGGTAGAGTTGTTTTTTCAATCGAAATGTTCAATTTGCTAGGATTTGACAATGTTCAAGTTACTGCTAATAGGACATTTGGCCCAGGAACAATATTCCAAAATGGAAAACTAGTTTCTGTACCACCACCAATAACTTTCCGCCAACTTCGTGACAACAATGGTAGATACTTCCAGAATAATTCTGCTGGCTCACCATTCCAAGTTCAAGTAGGTGCTCGTTATACTTTCTAGAATTTTTAGAATTATCAGCAATTATTTTAAGTTGTAAATGTTGTAGATAATTTCTTCTAAAGCTAAGCCCAAGAAATAATTCTTGGGCTTTTCCTTTTAACCTACTATACTACTTTAGTTTATAGCTAGTTTGTCTTAGGAAAACCTAGATGTTTACAGAAAAAACTTTCCATTGCTCGTTTTGGCTACTTTGGTTAAGAATATCTTTTGTTAATACTGCTATTGCTATTTTTATTTGTACTACAATTTCTCAATTAGCAAATGGCTACCCTATTTTAAATTATGAACATTTCCTATTAGTAATTGGATTAGTAGGCGCAATAGCAATTTTAGCCATCCCCTTTGTATTAGCACATATTTACTACTTCCCCATAATAGTTACCCAAGTAGGAATAGCTGGTCATACTTATGTTTACCCTAATCAAAGGGTTCATTTAAGTTGGTCAGAGATTACTGCACTGCAAAAACGTAATCGTATGGGCATCCCTTGTTTTAGGCTTTATTCAGAAAGTCGAAACATTGCCATTCTCATGCCAACAGACTTAAAGAATAAAAAAGAAATGTTAGATCTTTTTGTTAAATATGGCTTAAAAGATAAGCAATCGCTCCTAACATCCTCTCAAATACAATCAACTAAAAACCCTAAGCCTATTACTTTATCTGAACCAATTCGCGAAGGCGGCTATATTATCGTTAGTACTGAAGACTACAGGTCAGGAAAAAAAGTTTAGCCTACTAAAAATAAATGTATTTGATCGGTTTTCCTTCTAATTAATAGCTTCTTATATGCTTAGTTTACTATATAGAAAAAATTTATAGGTTTTGCATATTTTCTTTTTTATCAACGCAACAAATTTTCTACTACCTCCGATAAGATGAATGAATCGTCATTCATCTTATTCACATTCTCTCTTTATCAAAATAGTTTATTGAAAGTTAATATTTATTGAATAAAGTTATTTTAACTTATTAATTATCAAAGGAGATGTTCATGGCCGTAAATAATGTAAGCAATCAAAATAATATGATCGTTGGCGATCCAATTCGTCAAACTAACAATGCACAAAATGACCAACAAGTTGTGGGTGATCCAATAGCTCAAATTGGTGCAACTACTAATTCTTTAGGTGGTGCTAGCTCAAGACAAGTAGCATTAACTAGCCCAGAAGCACAAAAAGCTATTCAAACTAGCTTAAATTACCTTGGCTCAATGGGTGCTGCTGCTGGAATACGTGCTGCTAATCCTGGTAAGGAAATGACCCCCAAAGATGTAATA
>JAHFUF010000754.1 GCA_023265235.1 Blastocatellia bacterium | reverse complement strand
CAGTACTGGAGGGCAAATTTACAGTTTTAGCAATAGTATAAGTTTTTTTACCTTGGGATTCATGATAGGTGCGAATAATTAATTCTGCGAGTAAACCCACCATGATAAATTGCATTCCTACTAAAAAAAGGAAAATAGCTAGTAAAATCAAAGGGTTACGATGTACATAGACTTCCAAAACAAACTTATCATACAAAGTGACAATACTACTTAATGTTCCTGCTAGGCATAAAATTAGTCCAACTGTACCAAAAATATGAATAGGGCGTTTAGCATAGTCACCTAAGAATTTAACTACCATTAGGTCAAGAAAGACTTTTACTGTACGGGAAAGACCATATTTGCTCTTTCCTGCCATTCTTGGATGGTGATTAACAGGAATTTCTGTAACCCTAGCTCCTTCTAAAGCACAAAAAGCAGGAATAAACCGGTGCATTTCACCATAAAGACGCACATCTTTAACAATTTCTGCCCGATAAGCCTTTAAGCTACAACCATAGTCATGTAAGTAAACACCTGTTACGATAGATATTAGTCGGTTAGCCATCATTGAAGGTAATTTACGTGTAATAAAAGTGTCTTGTCGTTTTTTACGCCAACCACTTACCACATCATAACCTTCAGCCATTTTATCGAGTAAGTTAGGAATATCGCGAGGGTCATTTTGCAGGTCTGCGTCTAGTGGAATAATAATTTCTGCTTGAGCAACATCAATTGCAGCAGACATTGCAGCCGTTTGGCCATGGTTTTTACGAAATTTAATTAGCTTAATCCTAGAATCTTTCAAAGCCAGTTTTTCCAGTAGTTGAAAACTATGATCGCGGCTACCATCATCAACATAAATAATCTCATAGTCTATTTTTATTTCTGCTAGCATTTCAGAAAGGCGTAGTTGTAGGGTTTCTACGTTTTCTTCTTCATTATAAACAGGAATGATAATAGAAACACTAGGACGTGATGTTTGCGTGTCTAAAGTGGCTGTACTGGCCAAATCTTGCCAAGGACTAGACTTCATTAAATTTCCTCAATAATTAGAAGCTGTTTGTTCGTCGAGATAACCAGGCGGTTAATATATTTGTATGATAAAGTTTCTGTTTTCGATTATATCATAAGGAGACAATAATGCAGGTTCTGGTTACGGGAGGGGCAGGGTTTATTGGTTCACACTTGTGCGAAGCTTTGTTAAAAAGAGGGGATAACATAACTATTATTGATGATTTAAATGATTTTTATGACCCTAAAATCAAACAAAATAATCTAGCAGATATTCGTAAGGTAAGAGAGTATAAATTTTATCAGTGTGACATTCGTAATGCTAAAGAAATGAGAGAAATTTTTCTTAAAGAAGCTCCTGATGCCGTTATTCATTTGGCTGCACGGGCTGGTGTCAGACCATCGCTTGCTGCTCCTCTACTTTATGAAGAAGTAAATGTCATAGGTACTTTGCATTTACTAGAGCTATGTCGCGAAATGCCTGTAAAAAATTTTGTTTTTGCCTCCTCTTCTTCAGTATATGGTATTAATAGTAAATTACCGTTTTCAGAAAATGACCCTATTGAACGCCCAATTTCACCTTATGCTACAACTAAACGCTCAGGAGAATTACTAGCTTTTAATTATTCTCATCTTTATAGTGTACCAATTACTTGTTTAAGATTTTTTACTGTCTATGGCCCACGTCAACGACCAGAAATGGGCATTCATAAGTTTACTCGTAAGGTTTTTAATAGCGAGACTGTAGAAGTTTATGGAGATGGTACTTCTAAGCGTGACTATACTTATATTGATGATATTATTGAAGGTATAATTGCTGCTCTAGACCAGCCAAAACCCTTTGCCATTTATAACTTAGGTGATTCCTCACCAATACTTTTAAGTGAATTGTTAGATGTTATTGAACAATCAATAGGGAAAAAAGCTATACGTAAGTATTTACCCGATCAACCAGGAGATGTACCAGCAACAATTGCTGATATTAGTCTTGCCAAAAGCGAGTTAGGCTTTGAGCCTAAAGTACCATTAAAGACAGGGGTAAAGCGTTTTGTTGATTGGTATCAGGAACAGCTAGGCAAATAAAAGATAGGGTTATTTATTTTCTGATATTTAAGCCCAGCATTATATGTTTTCTGACATTTAACCCCAGCCCTAAAGGACTGGTGCTCTTATCAACAGCCTCTAACGAGGCTATAGAGAACTTTGGGACTATAAAGAAATGAGATTATGAAGCTAAAATTACTTAATTATATTGGGTGTCTTTATTGCCATATTCCTTTAACTTTGACTGACGAAGTTACCAAAGATCAAGAAATAATGTCCGGTATGCTGTTATGTTCAAAATGTCAACGAAAATACCCGATAATTAATGGTATTCCTAGGTTACTGCCAGATAATCTTTCCCTAGATAAACAAGAAACCGCTTCAGGGTTTGGTTATGCTTGGAAAACTTTTTCTCATTTAGATCCAATATATGAACAACAATTTTTAGATTGGGTGCGTCCAGTTGATAGGGATTTTTTTAAAGATAAAATAATACTTGACGGAGGTTGTGGTAAAGGCCGTCATTCTTGGTGTTCTGCGCGTTTTGGAGCAAAAGAACTGATTGGTATTGACTTAAGTGAAGCTGTTGAAGTGGCATTTCATAATACTTGTGAGTTTCCAAATGTCCATATTATTCAAGGTGATATTTATAACCTACCTTTTTTAATAGAATTTGATTACATTTATTCTGTAGGGGTATTGCATCACCTACCAGATCCAAAAGCAGGTTTTCTTTCTTTAACTAAAGCTTTACGTAAGGGCGGGGCGATTTCTGCTTGGGTTTATGGACAAGAAAATAATGGTTGGATTACTTCTTTTGTTAACCCATTACGTGAGCATGTTACTAGTAAACTACCTAGGACATTGCTACAGCTACTTTCCTGGTGTTTAACAGTTTTAATTCTTTACC
>JAHFUF010000139.1 GCA_023265235.1 Blastocatellia bacterium | reverse complement strand
CTTTAGTAGAAGCTAGATGTCCTAATTGCCAAGGTGCAACTAAACTTTATTTGCCAAAGGAAAAGGACAAATCACCTGTACTGCTTTGCCTTAACTATAATGAGTGTAAGGGGATAGTCAGATTAGATGAAAGTAAGGGTACTAGTAATAGTAGCAGTAATTCTAATAATGCTAGTAAGCCTAGTGAATCAAGTAAATCTAATGATCAGCCTAGCAACTCTAGCAACTCTAGCAAGCCTAATAAGCCTAGTAATATTAGCAGTACTAGTACTTCTAGTGGGTCGAGTAATAAACAATCTACTACAAAACAGAAACAAGAAAATAGCCAAAGCTCAGCAACCCCACCATGTAAAGAATGCGGCAAACCAACAGTCAAAAGAACCTTCAAGGATAAAGAGGGCAAAGAGAAACACCTATGGGGTTGCTCTAATTGGAAGCCAAATAATCAAGGATGCAATGCTAAACCTGTTTATATTAATTAGCTAATGTATTGTAAAACAGAAGGTTACAAGTTTATGAGTAATGCAAGCAGCTTAGATTTAGCCTCAATGCGTAAAAGACTAAAAGGTAATTATGTGATTAGCTTATCAGGCGATGAGTTAAAGCATATTCTGGAGCAGCATAAACTATGGTTAGTTAGCGATAGGGAACTAGGACAATGTGGCCAACTCATTAAAGTAATTTATCAGGAGTAAACCTATCAGGAGTTACTTTACAGAAGGCTGATTTATCTGGTGCTAATTTGGTATCGGCTAATCAATTACCATTATATTTGCTTTGAGTACTTTACCAAAATCTTGTGATAAAGTTGGTATAGATGATCTAATATCAAATCCTACCGAATATGGTATAAGCTATTATCTAATAATTGATGGTAAAATATCATTTAACGAATACATTAGAAGCCAATTACCTTAAAAGCAAAATATCTAAGGATGAAGGTTATGTCAAATATAGAAATACAAGAGTTATACGAAAAACATGTAGGCTTGTTGCTACCTAATGAGCAACTGAAACTAGTAGAAATAATTGTTAGTAGACTTGGCAATAAAATTAATCAAAATGCTAATTCTATAAAACCAGAAAATAGTTTGTCTGATTGGGAAAAGTCTGAAAGGTGGCTAGAGCAACACCAACAAGAATATATTGATCAATGGGTTGCATTATTAGGAGACAAGCTTCTGGCAGTAGGTAAAGAGGCTAAAGAAGTGTATGAATCTGCAATAAAGCAAGGAGTTAATACACCTTTTCTGGCTAGAGTAGAAGATAGTGCTAAGGATGAGCATTATTTTGGGGGATGGCAATAGATGAGCTACCAGTTAAATTTTGAGTATCTTTACCAGTACAAGGATACAGAAAAAGGGATTTTGTTGCCATTACAACTAAATTTGGGAGAAAAATCCGTTGTTTTAACGGCAAAACTAGATACAGGAGCTAGTCACTGCATATTTCAAAGAGGCTTTGGGGAAGCTTTGGGGCTAGAAATAGAGTCTGGAATTAGAGAAGATTTTAGCACTGTCACAGGTAATTTCGTTGCTTATGGACATGAAGTTTTATTAATGATGTTAAATTGTCCAGAGCTTTCTATTGAGGCTACTGTATATTTTGCTGCTGATTATGGTTTTCGTCGCGATGTAGTAGGCCGCCAAGGTTGGTTGGATAGATTAAGAGTTGCAATAATTGATTACGATGCAACAGTTTTTCTCAGTAAGTATGACGATTAATTCCAATTAATTCCAATTAATTATACTTTAGCGTTTCTGTTATTAAGCTTAAGTAATACTTTAGAACAAGCGTTAGATTACTGAGCAATTGAAAAAAGGCACCGATGATTAATTGTTATATTGTGAGGTTGCAGAAGCAATGGAGGACGAACTATAAAATGTATGCTAAGCTAGGATGCTGAGGGAAATCCCGTAATTAATCACTTCAGAGTTTTGATTAACATCAATAAGATAAGCTTTCAAATCATTTTGATAAATATATTTTTAATCCAAATCCCAATACTAGTCTAAATAGCATATAATACCTCGCTAATCAAATTTATAACCACACTTCAATAATAGTGCGATTGTTTTATCGGTATCATCGGTCCCGCCAAATTCTTTATATATTTCTAGTGCTGGCAGTAAAAATTTAATGGCTTTTTCTTTTTCGTTTGATTCCGTAAAAACCGATCCAGTATTAAAGAGTGCTTTGGCCATAGTCTCTTTATCATCTAGTTTGAAAGCAATATCATATGATTTTCTATAACTTTCAATCGCTTTCCATTTCATAGCTATGGCTTTTTCACGATTTTTATGAGCAACCTCTAAACTACTAAGTTGCTCATAAAGGATACCTATATTAAGATTACCTATAGCTTCACTTCTTAAATCTCCCAATTCTTTGCAAATGCTCAAGTATTCATTATAGAAACTCTCAGCTTTGTTAGCATTTTTACGACACTCTATATATTGAGCAATAGGATCAGAATATTTATTGAGGACTTCTGTTGAACTGTAAATCATAGCCAAGCTACACAATTCACTACCTTCACCACGACGATTGTTAATTTTTCTATAAATTTTCAATGCTGTAGTATGATAACGAATAGAAGCATTGATATTATTCCATTGATAATGAATAGTTCCTAGCCCACCATAATTTAATGCTTTGCCTTCTTCGCCTTCAGTACCCCCAATCTCTTTGAAAGTAGTTAAAGATTCTTCAATGGATCTCTTAGCCTTAAGAAAATCCCGCAATTCAATATATGCTTGACCAAGATTTCCCCGATGTGCTCCTTCAGATTGCTTGTCGTTTGCCAATATGGCTGCATTTATACCAGACAGATATAATTCAATTCGCTCGCTTAACGGTAAACGTAAGTTAAATAGTTCCACTAGATTTCCTATTAATGCACTATATAAACTAGCAATAGATAGGTCGTCTTTATAATTTGTATCTGCCCATTTAAGCGCGGCTTCTATGTCTTTCCAAACAGCGTCAAAAATATATAAGGCAGTAAGTGTTGATTCATTTCCTTCTAAATATAATTCTTTAATATTAATAGATAATGAACGGAAATGGTCTGCATACCGCTTTTGGTATTCAAATCGCTCCGAACCAATTAGCTTAGAATCTGCAAACAAGCGGATGAGATCATGGAAATTGTATCTTTTGGTGGTTTCATCAAATTCTAATAAGCTATAAGAAACAAATTCCCACAAAATATCTTCAGCTTTTTCAATATCATTACTCAAACCCCAAATAGCAGCAACAGAAACGGATATAAAAGAGCTTTGGAATACGGATAAGGAACGCCATAACTCTTGTTCGTGAGGTGAGAGGAACTCGTAACTCAAAGTTAAAGTAGCATCTATTAGTTTTAATCGTTCTTTAGCTTTAGTTAGACGTGTTATGTACTCATCTACGGCTAGATCTTCACGTTTAGCTAATAAATCAGCGGCTATTCTTAGTGCAATGGGCAGATCGCCACATAATTCAGCTAATGAATCGGCTTTATTATCAATTCTTTTTGCTACAGATATTACAAGTTTGATGGAGTCTGGACGTGGTAGGGTTCTAATTATTTTTTTATATGCTCCTGGAAGATTTAAGTAATTCCTGGAAGTAATTAGTAACCCACAGGATTTTGGCGGAACTAAAGGTTCAATTTGGCTTTTATTAATAGCGTTGTCCAATAATAAAAGGGTTTTCTTGCCATTCAATAATCCTCGGTACATGTTACCTAATTCTTCTTCTTTATCAGGCAATACGACTCGCTCTCCCTTTAAAGAGCGTATAATTTGTGACATAGCTTCTGATGCTAATAATGGTTTAGCGTTCGCGTCACTAAGTTTTATGTGTAGTTGCACTTCATAGATTTCTTTTAAACGCTCAGCTAGGGCGTAAGCAAGTGTTGATTTACCTACACCTCCCATGCCGCGAAGTATTATTATAGAGGTACCTTTCTCCTGAACTGTTCCCACAATTTCAGTAATTTCTTGCTCTCTTCCTACAAAATCTCCTGGAAGTGATGGGATCTGGAACAAATACGAAGAATAGCTATCCCCCACTGAAGTTGAATCGCTCTCCTCTCTGGCAGTAAAGAAACGATTACGTTCTGGCAAGTTATGGATCTTTTTAGACTTGTTTTTATTTAGAATATTTTGATTAATATGATTGACATTATCATTAAGTAAGTTTTCTTTTGTGAGCTTATGACTTTGATTCTCGCCAATATTGATAATTATAGTACTCTGGGTAATATTGTTTGCCTGAACAGCACCTATAATAGAGCTACTATCTTCAGCTTTCATTTCTTGATTATGAATATTGTCAGGATTTTCTAGTTTTTTATCAAAGTATTTATCATTCATAGAAGAACTTTAATAAATAATTTATGTTAAATAATGCTATTTTATGTGTAGTGTGTAATATATAGAAATTATTTGAAAAGATCATTCCATTTTACGAAAAATAATCTGTCTTCGAGTTAATGAACAATCAAGATAACCAAAAAGAAAAACTGAATCCTAGTGACAACCTTACGCACTCGAGTACGCAACAAGTGGTTGCTAAAGAAGGTAGTAGTATCAGCAACGTTATCCAAACACAGAATCTTTATTTTAACAATCTCAATATTGATTTAGCCCAAAAAAGCCAGAACGCCTTGCCACCATTTGAAGCTCCGCCACTACCACAGTGCTTCATAGAACGTCCCAATATAACAAATGATCTTAAATCCAAGTTAATTAACAGAGAATTGAATAGCCAAGGCGTACTTGCAATAAGTGCTATCTATGGACTTGGAGGTATAGGTAAGTCAACGATAGCAGCGTCTTTAGCATATGATAATCAGATAAAAAACTCTTTTCCTGATGGGATACTATGGGCTAGTTTAGGGCAAGAGCCGGATTTATTTTCCCTACTGAGAGGGCGTATTCAAGCATTAGATGAGGATAAAACTTTTATTCCAATTAATATAGAGACTGCCTTATCTCATTTTCGCACACTACTACAAAATAAAAAGGTACTTTTGATACTTGATGATGTTTGGGATAGCTTGCATGTACAGCCTTTTATGGCAGGAAACAATTCTTGCCAAATGCTTATTACTACTAGACGTAATACTGTTGCAGCGGAAATAGGCGCACACACCTATGAAATAGAAATAATGTCAAAAGAAGAATCATTAAACCTTATTTCTACTTGTATTGAGTATATCTTAGATGGAGATGAAAAAGAAGAAGCTTCAAAAATTGCTAAATTACTAGGATACTTAGCATTAGCACTGCAAATGGCTGCTACACGAAAGTTAAGAGGAGCAATAGAATGGACGAAATTAAGGGTTATGCTGGAAGATGAAATTAATCGACTTAGTGCTTTAGAGCCTTTAGCTACCTAAGTTTCGCCCAAATTAATGGTAATAAGCTCAAAAGAAAGAAGAGATCTTAAGGAGTTGACCAAAGCAGAAGCAAGAGGAGCAAGCTCATTAAGAACGATATGAATAATATTGCCAAAAGAGTCAAAGACAATAAAGCCAGAGAGATGAAAAATATCTCTAACCATGCGCATCATGCCAAAACTAGCTAATTTAGAAATAGAAGGACTTAACCAACATCTAGCCCAAACAATTACATTATGAGCTAAAGACCCAAGTAACATTAGCATTTCTTGGGCTTGAAAGCGTTTTTTATTTCTTTTGGTAAGGCCAAGACCCTGCTTATCCTCTTTGATCTCGATCTCAATAGAACCTGCTCTCAAGTCATAAAAATAAACATTGGCTAAAAGCACTGCTTTAGGAGAGTTAATTCGGTCTATAGGTTGGTTAGTCAATGTAATCACATCAGTAGGAGAAAGAGTAGAAATAAGAACACCTATGGCCCATTGTCCATTATTTTTGAGGCATCGAACTGCAATTCTCTCTACAGGTTTTACATATTGAGATGCAGCAATTGTTACCCTACCAATTTGACGTCCAGTAACTTTTGGGTCATCTATCCACTCACTTACACTTTGGGCTAGTTTTTCAGCTCTTTCTCCAGAGTAATCTTTACAATGAACTTGATAACTACGCTCTAACATCCAATTTACATCATCTAAACTTCCTCCTCCTGCATCAATTCGCAATATTGTACTTTGACGTTTTTCTGGAGTTAGTTCCAAAGTCTTTTCTGCTGCTATCACAAGAGGCTGAAGTGCTGTATTAAGTTGAGTTTTTCCATCAAAGAGCCTATCTACTACTATTTCTTGGTAATTTGCTGCTATTACTCGTCCTAGTTGACGTCCTCGGCGATTTCTCTGATGTGCAAAATATCCTTTTGTTGCAAAAGTAGCTTTTGCTCCACAAGGCATTCCTGTCATATCTATATCCAGCAACTGTTTACTCTGTTTATAGTTATGTTTATATCCATAACTATGCTTACGATAAATTATATCTACTGCTTCTTGCATTTCTTCAACATTTTCAGCATTGCAGGCATTTAGAGTTTCTTGCACTACTGATTGTTCTGCACACGTGGTTCGTCCAAACGCCATTTGTAATGCTCGATCACTTCTGAGTCTTGTATTTATTTCTACTAGTCCCTTTGCTCCTGCCAATATTGCTATGAATGCATCCATTAACTTTTCTGCTGGCTTATGTTTAACCGTCTTTTGTGCAATATTTACTGTTTGAAATATTATTCCAAATAAATTCATTGCTTTCAATTTCATTCCTATTGCTGCCAGTACTGCATATGGCGAGTAGCGACTCTTTTGCTTTTCTGTTTTAATCTTTTTCATCTGGATGTTTCTCCTGTTGTGATTTGGCTTTTTATCTTCACTACAGATAAGACTCATCCTTTTCTTTTTCAACTCTATTTTGCTGACACCTCCATATTGCCTCTAATTTGGGCTAAATTTGGGTAGCTAATCGCTTAAAAGGAAAAATACGAGTAGAAGCTACATTTAATTTAAGCTTAAATGCGCTAAAAGTCTATAATGATACAGCATGGGAGTTTTTTATTTGGCTTGGGGTATTACCTGAAGATATAGCATTAACTGCACCAATTGCTGCAACTATTTGGAATATTGAAATTAAGCAAGCAGAAGATTTTCTAGAGCTTTTTTGGAGTGAGTCGCTGCTGTTACGAGCTACAGATGTGTTCATTGGAAATACTTCATCTAAGGCATATCGTCTACATGATCTTTTACATGATGTTTTAAGAAATACTATAACCCTAGCTGTGCCAAAGGGATTAGGTTTAACTCTTATTGAAGCTCATAATTTATTTATTAACAAAAATGTTCCTCAAAGTACAGAAGAACAACAAAGCATTTGGGACATACCTGATAATAGTTATATTCGCTCCAAATTATTATGGCATATGAAGAAGGCTGGTAGAGTAGAAGATATACATTCTCTTTTGTTTCAAGAGACTAAAGAAAGAAAAAATCAATGGTATGAAATTAAAAATTCTGTAGGCGAAACAGGGGATTACCTGCAAGATATAAATTATGTGCTGGAGTTAATAACGCAAGAATCAAAAAATCAAACTGCCAACAGTAACAAAGAAATTAATGGTTGTTTAGTCTTGCAACTACGATATATATTAATTCTTACCTCTCTCAATAGCCTTGCTGGAAATATCTCAATAAACCTATTAGCTGCCTTAGTAAAATATGGGTTATGGAGTACTGAGCAAACACTAGCATACACAAAACGGATACCACAAACTCGACAACGAGCATGTGCTTTAATAGTTATAGCTCCTTATTTACCAGAACATTTAAGAGGCGAGACTGCTGAGATGGCACTAACTGACGCTCAGTCAATCAGTAGTAATTATGATAAAGCGAAAACATTGGTAGAAATATCATCAAGTCTACCAGAAAGAATGAGAGAAAAAGTCATTCAACAAGCATTATTAGTTGCTACGAAGGTTGATAGAGCTAATATAGCAGGAATATTTAGAGCTGTAGCACCATATTTGTCAGGTATAGATTTACAGCAACAAGCGTTTAATGAGGCATTAAAAGTAGAAGACGATATAACCCAAGTAGCAATTTTGGCAAACCTTGCTCCACATTTTCCTGAGCAATTAAAGCAAAAAGCTGCGGAACAAGCTTTTTCTCTTTTTAAGAAGAGGCAACAACAATATGGAGGGCATAGTATAGCCAATGTTCTCAGTCAATTAGCTATGTCTTTACCAGAACCTTTGCTACTAGAAGCACTGACTGAAGCTAAGAAGATTAGTTCTAATCAATATAGAGATAAAGCTGTATCAGGGTTAATCCCACGTTTTATATTGCTTACTGATTATCAACAAGCAATGATGTTAATAAATGAAATAAAAAGCGAAGAATATCTTGCAGATGCTCTAAGAATATCTAGCCCATATTTGCCTATAGATATCTTGCAACAACAGCTTGTTATTGCTGAATCTATTAAGGATGCAAAGTACAAGTCAAATGCATTATCAGGTCTTATTCCAAGATTAGCAGTATTGGGAAAATACGATGAAGCGTTACAAAAAATTAAAAAAATAACCTATGAAACCTATTTGACAAAGACATTAGTAGATTTAGCTCCTAGTATCCCTATAAATAAGGTGGAACAATGGCAACAAATATTAAATATAGCTATTAGTATTAAGGATGAATATTGTAGGAAAAAAGCTATCATAGGGCTTTCTTCTCATTTACCAGAAAGGTTACTACTGCAAATTATACCTAATCATAACATAAGTAAGAAAAGATATATATCTGAAGTGTTTACAAGTATAGTTTCAAGAATACCTGAAAGCTTACAGAAAAGTACATTACTACAAGCTCTAAATTTTGAGCGAGAAATTGGAGATTTATACTACCAAGTTTCTGTGTTAGCAAGTCTTGCTTCTTACTTATCTGAGTCTAGGCTGGAAGAAGTAATAGGAATGACTTTAAACGTTGAATCTGAGCATCATAAAGTTAATATAATAAAAATACTTGTACCTTACTTATCTCAACCATTGTTATTAAAATTATTAGCGTATTCAACAAGCATTGCTAATAATCAGCTTCAGGCTGAAATTTTGACTGCTCTTTTCCCATATCTTCCTGATTTACATAAGCTTGACATTTTAAATTTAGCTTTTGATGCTGCTATTAAAATTGAAGATATTCAGTATAAAATACCAGCTATAGTTAAACTAATTCCATATTTTCCTAAGAAACTTCACCAGCGATTATTAAAAGTTTTCCAGACAATAAAAAATGAAACTCATCAAGTAAGACTACTAGTAGCTTTAGTACCTTATTTATCTAAAACTTTACTGCAACAAGTGTTTGTTACAGCTAAAAAAATTAGTGATGAGATTAACAAAGCAAATTTACTTTCAGCTTTAGCAACAAGGTGTTCCAAGAAGGTTTTTAATCAAATTGTTAACTTAGTAAAATCATTTTGTGATCCAAAAAATCAAACTGTGGTTTTAATAAGTTTGGCTACTCATTTATCAAGTAAAGATAAAGAAAAATTGGTATTAAATGTTTTAATAGTTGCTAGAAAAATAAAAGATGAA
>JAHFUF010000753.1 GCA_023265235.1 Blastocatellia bacterium | reverse complement strand
ATTTAGTGCGTCGTCTAATGCTATTAAATCTAGGTCTTGAATGTTTGGCAGAGCAATAGCTTCATTTAGTGGTACTTTAATTGTATGGCCACCACGTTTTGCTGCATGTTGATCACGAGCATAGTTAATCAAAATACGTCGCATCATTTGTGCTGCAATTGCAAAAAAATGAGCACGGTTTTGCCATTGTACTTGGTTTTGATCTATAAGCCTTAGATAAGCTTCGTGTACTAGTGCTGTGGTTTGAATAGTATGATTAGCTCTTTCTCTACGTAAATAACGAGAAGCAAGTAAGTGTAACTCCTGATAAATCATTGGTAAAAGCTTTTCTAACGCGCTTTCGTCACCTTTATTCCAATTAATTAGTAGTTGCGTTACACTGTTACTGCTAACCATTTTAATAAATTCTCCTAATGAAGATAACTTGGTAACTTAGCTCAATCAAATTAAATATTTAGTCTTTACAAAGTTAGAATGCAACTGTTTTGTTGCTTCAATTAATTAACGCACAAGAAAAAAGTAAAATAGCTCATTAAGAAGCCTTTTATTGCAAAATTTTTCCGCTATAAAAATTTACTGTCTAGGAGACATGATGAAAGCCATTTTAGTTAAAGAAGACACCAAAGAGCTTTATATTGACCAAGTTGCTACTCCTATTGCTAATGATGATGAATTACTAGTCCAAATTAAAGCTACTGCGCTTAATCGAGCAGACTTATTACAAAGACGCGGTATGTATCCACCTCCGCCTGGAGCATCAACTATAATTGGGTTAGAAATGGCAGGCGAAGTTGTAACTGTTGGTAAAAATGTTACAACTTGGCAAATAGGAGATCGAGTTTTTGCCCTATTATCTGGTGGGGGCTATGCTGAGTATGTAAATATTCCTGCTAAAGTGGCTATGCCAATACCAGAAAACCTTTCTTTTGAACAAGCTGCCGCAATTCCTGAAGCTTTTCTTACTGCTTATCAAGCCATTTGTTGGTTAGGAGGGTTAAAAACAGGACAAAAAGTTTTAATTCATGCAGGTGCTAGCGGTGTTGGAACAGCAGCAATACAAATAATTCGCGAATTTGGTGCAGAATGTTATGTTACTGTTGGTACAGAAAAAAAACAGGAGGTTTGCTTATCCCTAGGGGCAAAACTAGCTGTCAATTACAAAATAGAACCTTTTGAAGATAAAATCAAAGAAGTAACAGAAAATAAAGGCGTAGACATTATTTTAGATTGCATAGGTGCTAACTATTGGCAACAAAACATTAACTGCCTAGCTCTAGATGGGCGTTTAGTTCTTATTGCTGCAATGAGCGGTGGCAATGTTAATCAAGTTAGTCTTTATGAAATATTAAGAAGACGTTTGCAAGTAATTGGCACTACTTTGCGTGCTCGCCCTTTGGATTATAAAACTCAGTTAACACAAGAGTTTAGTCAATTTGCTTTATCACGATTCTTAAATAATCAGCTGACTCCAGTAATAGACAAGGTTTTAAGTTGGCAAAACATCAACCAAGCACATAAGTATATGGAAGAAAATGAGAACATAGGAAAAATAGTGATAAAAATACTGTAAGAACTAACCCCTATTTCTCACAAACTAGTTTTTTAAGAAGAAAAATGCGGGCAATTACAATTGTTTAGTATATTTACTAAATCAGATAGAAGGGATATTTTATGAGATGTGAATATTGCAGCAAAGAAATGGAAATAGTTCAACTCTAAGATCATTTGGCCTAGTTGCTAAATAAAAACTATAATTCATTCAAATTTTTATTTTCAATTCTAATAAACAAGGTATTTATTATGAAAGCTAGACAAATACTCTTACTGATAAGTTTGTTTTTTGTTTTTTTACTCTTTCCTATATTAAAACCTCAAGCTCAGTTGGGTACTACTAATCAGCAAATAATGGTTGATTGGTTAGAGGCTCGCTTAAAAGCTCAAATTGCTAATAATAATTCTGAAGCGTGGCAAAGAGAGCTACCAAAAAATACATCTAGGATTACTAAAAAATTAATAGTGTCTGATAAAATTTTTAAGAAGTTTTCTAGACCGCTACAAGGTTATTTTTCTAACCAAAACTTTCAAGAACCCTTACCAAATCTGGCAAACAAGGAAAATTTTCTTATCAATGATTCTAGCCAAGATACAGGAGCAAAAGTTCAAAACAACACTTCTAGTGCTGTAAGTGGCAACAATATAATAGTTGCTTATAATGATATTGGTACACAAATTTCCTCAATAAGCTATTCAAATGATGGAGGAGAAACTTGGAAAGCTAGTCAAATACCTCAGCTACTTACTGGAAGAAATTTTGGTAGTGGGGTTGTAGCAGCAAGTGGAAAAAATTTTTATTACACAGGTTTAGCAGTAACAAACGAAGGGGTTCCAGTAATTATTATTTCTCGCTCTAGTGATGCTGGTCAAACTTGGGCTATACCAACAGTCGTTTCTCCTCCTAGTGGTTCAGGTTCTTTTCAAGACAAACCTTGGATTGCAATAGACAATAACAAAACAGGTTTAGAAGGAAATATTTATATTGGTTGGACAGATTTTGCTTCTATTGGAGTTGATACAGGTTCACGTATTGTTTGTGCTGTTTCTACAAATAATGGAGCAAGCTTTGCTAAGCCAGTTGCACTAACTCCATTAGATGTATCGTTTAGTGTTCAAGGTGTTACAATTGCTATTGGGCCCAATGGTGAAGTAAACCTTGCTTGGGGTGATAGTGGTATTTTAGGCGTTAGTTTTGCTCAGTCTAATAACGGAGGAAAAACTTTTTCTCAACCTAGAGCGGCGGCTATAGTAAAGACTTATGAATTGCTTGGGACATTGCTTAATAGTCACTTTGAGGCTAATGGACTGCCAAGTTTAGCTGTTGATACTAGTAACTCACCTAATCGAGGAACTCTTTATATTGTCTTTAATGCCCCTTCTCTTACTAACTCACAGG
>JAHFUF010000752.1 GCA_023265235.1 Blastocatellia bacterium | reverse complement strand
ATGCTAATGAAGCACAAGCTTTGGTTATGAACTTACCAGAAAATATCTATAGGCAAGCTTTAGTTAGTATTTCTAGTTTTATTATTAGTCGAGAAAATTAACTAACTTATCCTAAGAATCTACATTTTCAAAAAAAATAATAGGTTAAAACGCTATGCGAGCCATGATCTTAGCAGCAGGTTTTGGTACACGCCTGTGGCCATTAACTCTAGATCGCACCAAACCTGCAATCCCTTTCCTTAACAAACCTTTAATTTGCTACTCTTTAGAATATTTAAGCAGGGTTGGAATAAAAGAAATTGTGGTTAATTTGCATCACAAAGGCGAGTCTGTACGCCAAGCCTTAGGTGATGGTCAAGCGTTTGGGGTAAAGATTTTTTATAGCGAAGAAGAAGAAATACTAGGTACCTCTGGTGCAATGGATCATGCAAAACATTTGTTAATGGATGATACTTTTGTAGTAATGAATGGTAAAGTAGTCACAGATATAGACTTAGATGCTGCTATAGCCACTCATCGTAGCCGTAGTGCAATAGCAACCCTAGTCTTAAAAGAAAACCTGCAAAGAGAACGCTTTTCTAAGGTTTTATTAAATAATGCTGGAAATATTGAAAAATTTGGTGCTTTTCCTGATCCAAATAATACAAGTGAAGCTATTCCATTAATGTTTACAGGAATACAAATCCTTGAACCAGCTATATTTAGCTATATTCCTCCTAATCAATTTTCCCATTCAACCACTAATGTTTACCCTAAAGCAATTGCTGATGGGCAGATTGTTGCTGCGCATATAAGCAAAGGGAATTGGTATGAACTCAGTACTTTAGCTAGGTATTTAGATATAAGTCTAGAGTTCTTAAAAAAACAAAATAAAAATATTATTTGTGGGCTAGAGACAAAAATAGCTAAAAGTGCAAGTGTTACAGAATCAATACTTTGGCAAAGAGTTACTATTGAAGAAGGAGCCAGCTTAAATCAAGTGATTGTAGGGGATGACGTTAATATCCCTGCTAATGCTAGGTTAAACCGCGTTGCCATAGTACGCAAGGATAAATGCTTAGAAATAGAACAGGGTGAAGTTGTTGGAGAAAATGTGGTAGTTCCTCTAGGGTAAGGTAATAATATCCCAAATTTTGATTTAGGCTATTAGGCTATTATTTTATTAGCTTAAAGCTACGTGCAATAGCATCAGATTCATGTCGTAAGGGAGAAAACACATCTCGTTTTCCTGCAAAACGTAGAACCCAAATAGTTTGCCCGTCTGCTTTTAAGTAATAATTTCGGCCTTTTTTAGGTTGACCACCAGTACTAAAGTCAAATTGGAGTAA
This sequence comes from Blastocatellia bacterium, assembly GCA_023265235.1. Classification (GTDB taxonomy): domain Bacteria; phylum Acidobacteriota; class Blastocatellia; order Chloracidobacteriales; family JADJPF01; genus JADJPF01. Next base: position 1,622 of record JAHFUF010000752.1, on the reverse strand, counting down.
TTGTCCTGGTAGGCTACTGCCACCAAATTTTTCTACCCCATTATAAACATATCCAGGGCGAAATCGTAAGTTCTGATCTATATCACTTTGAATAAAAGCTTCTAAGGTAGAACCTGAAACAGATTCTTGAGTAACTTTTAGTAAACCAAATGCTCGATCACGATAAATTATGTCTACACGTTCTTTACCAGCACCATCTTGATAGGTTACAGCTTTCCAATTAGGAGGAAGCTCCAGAGTGTATTTACCATCAGGGTCTTGAAAGGTAGTAGTGTCTTGCCCTCTAACATATTTTGAGGGAAAAGCTAATAATAAAGAGGAGATTAGTAATAAAAAGCTGAGTAAAAAATACCTTCTATTGCTAAAAGAAAACATAGACTAAAATCCCTTTTCGATAAAAATTTGTAGGAGGTAGACTTATGTGTCTACCTTTTTTTACATTTAACGTAAATTTCCTAGAATCTGTCTTTGTGCAGCAATTAATTGCTCTATTCCTTGACTAGCTAGTTTTACCATTTCATTCATTTGCTCATGAGTAAATGGATTTGTTTCTGCTGTGCCTTGAATTTCAATAAAGCGCCCAGATCCAGTACGGACAATATTCATATCTACTTCAGCACGAGAATCTTCTTGGTAATCTAAGTCTAGTAGGACTTTTCCCCATACTATACCAACACTAACAGCAGCAACAAAATCACGTACAGGAATAGTGTCAATTTTTTTCTGTTCTTTGAGCTTACGTAAAGCGGCTACTAGAGAAACAAATGCTCCAGTAATAGAAGCAGTACGAGTTCCACCGTCGGCTTGGATGACATCACAATCAATATAGATGGTTCTCTCGCCTAATTTTTCCGTTTCAACTACTGCGCGAAGACTACGTCCTATTAAGCGTTGAATTTCATGTGTGCGTCCTGATGGGCCACTACGTACTTCACGAGATGTTCTTGTTTCTGTTGACCTAGGTAACATACCGTATTCTGCTGTTACCCAACCAACACCTTTATTTTTTAAGTGTGGAGGTACACGTTCTTCTATACTAGCAGTACAGAGAACCCTTGTGTCACCAAATTCTACTAGAGTAGAGCCTTCAGCGTGCTTTGTAAAATTAGTAATAAGTTTTACTTGTCTTAGGGAAGAATGGGCGCGATTGTGCGCACGAATATAACTAATATTGTGTTTGTCCATTGGTTAAAGGTTTCCATCTTTCAAAAAATCTACAAAATTTTGGGGGATAAACTAGCAATTAAATCTAATTTATTATTATTTTTAGTTTTAGCATTTTCATCCCAAATATCTACTGCGATAAGATTTTCAATTGGTTGGCCTAAAAAAAGTTCTGCAATTCTACAAAAACGCTTTCCTGAATCTGTTACATAAAAACTATCTAAGTAAGCATTACTAGTAGAAGCAAGATTTTTAGAGTTCTTAATTAAAGACTCTACTTCTTGAGCCACGCAAGCACCTGAATCAATTAAGGTTACTTGACTGCCAACTACTGATTTAATTACTTCTTTAAGTAATGGGTAGTGAGTACAACCAAGTACTAGAGTATCAATGTCTTTTGATTGAAGTACTGATAGATACTCGTTTGCAATAAGTTTAGTTGCCGCATGATTATGCCA
>JAHFUF010000138.1:3832-9545 GCA_023265235.1 Blastocatellia bacterium | reverse complement strand
TAAATCTCTGGGCTACTATCAAATGCCCCTAATGGGACATTAAAGACTTAAGGTTCTTTTAGAATCAATGGGTTACAAAGCAAATTCCATATATATTGGACATTATCGGAAATAACAAAAAGTATCTCCTTATTCCCGATAATTTATATATTTCTTTTCAAAAAAATGAGTGAGCTTTTCACAATACTTAAAATCGGTAAAGCTGGATAATACTATCAATATCCTTAGCAAGCTGGCTTAAAGCCCTAGCAGTCCGTTGCTGTTGTCTAGCACTAATAACAGAGGTATTAACTACTTCTTTTATTTGAGATATAAGCAAAATAATCTCTTTAATGTTTGTAGATTGTTGAGTTTGTTCATTAGTGTTAACAGGTATTTGCAGCACAGAAGCAGGGTGCAGACCTATTCCATTGAACTTAACATAATTACCATTGCTACCATTGCTACCATTGCTACCGCTGTTATTACCTATAGTAAACTCACTGCCTACATGACTTAGTATTGAGTTATTAGCTTTGTAGGTTTCGGATAAAGCCAAATGGATTTGAGAATTATCACACTCAGTTTTTTCAATAATTACTTTCATTTTGTCTAAGATAGAAGAGATTTGTTGAATGTAGGCTGTTTGACTAGTTGTATTTTTTACTTGTTCATTGGCTGTTGTAACAAGCTGCTCTGAAGACTTATTCAAGCTATATACACTTACATTTAGTTTTTGAACTAGTGAGCGGAAGCTAGTAACCATTTTTTTGAATGAATTACCAAAAATATCTTTTTGAGAAAGAGGGTTGACCTTAGAAGTTAGGTTTCCTGCTGCAATGTTGTCAGCAATGCTAGCCATTTCTCGTAAATACAAAACCATTTTCTTAAAAACAAGTCCAAAAATATCTTCTCTAGAATTTGGTTCAATCTGAACATTTAAATTACCTAGAGAAATAGTATTAGCAGTTCGTGCCATTTTTGTTAAATAATCAATCATACTGTTCATATTTTGGGCAAGATGTGCAATTTCGTCATTACCTATGTTTACTTCTGGAGGAGTTTCAAGAGTGCCTTCAGAAATTTTTTTGGATACATTTGAAAGTTTTTTAATAGGCTGAACTATCTTAAAATTGATTAAAATAAACAAAAAAGCAATTATAAAAATAAACCCAATTATTACTATTTTTGCCAGCAAAGTAGTTTCTGATTGTAATGTCTGCTCAACAGTATCAACAGGAACTATAACCTCTAAAACGCCTCTTACATCCCCTACTTTCCAATTCTTTTTAGGTGATTCTGGATGAGCATTATGGCAATCAACACAGGCTTGGCGCATAAGATCAGGTGTTGCATAACGCATAGATAGACGCCCATTATAGGTTTGAAGCTCATAGATTGGGGTTTTAGGGTCTTTTTCTAGGGAATTTAATGCTCTTTGCTCAAAAGTATCATATTGTTCTTTACCAACACGATGAGGAAAAGGATAACGGCTGTAGAGACGAATTATGGTTCCAGGAGAATTTTTAGTAATTTGTTCTCCTAAAACTTTTACAAAAGTCGCTGGTAGAGGTAAGGTGTTATCAACCTTAGTAAAATCATAATTTGCTTTCAAACCAGCTTTATTGGTTCGTGTAAGTACTTCAGTAGTATAAAAAACTCTTGTTGTTGCTACTTGGGTTGATATAGCAGCAGCAGTTGTTAAACCAGTAGTTTCAATATGTTTCTCTTTAATACGAAACATAAAAAGAGTGCAAATACTTACAACTATCAATCCTATAAAGAGAATAGGAAGCAAAAGCTTAAATTGTATAGAGTGAAAGTTCATAGTCATCCTCTTATTTTCAATAACACCGTTTTGCTTGTTGTAGTATTACCTAATAAAAGCCTATAGCAAAAAACCTAAAGACTTAAGTTTTTTTTAGAATCAACTATTGGCTGAGAGTTGTGGGATTTGTTCTACTGTCAAAATGACTTCTGACATTTCGCAAAGAGGGACAACCAAACTAGCTGCCCCTAAATTAATAGCTTCTTTTGGCATACCAAAAACTATGCAATCTTCTTTGTCTTGAGCTAAGGTAAATGCACCTTTTTTTTGCATTGCTAGTAACCCTTTAGCCCCATCTGCTCCCATTCCAGTTAGTATTACTCCAATAGAATTGCTTCCTGCGCTACGAGCAACAGAGTAAAACAAAACATCTATACTAGGACGGTGAAAATGTACGGCTGGCCCTTCTTTGATACGAACATAATAGCTATTGTTATCTTTTTCCAAGATAATATGACGATTACCAGGAGCAATAAGTACTTTACCAGGAATCACTAGATCGTAATCAACAGCTTGACTTACTATTGCAGGACAGCTTTTACTAAGCCTATGAGCAAAATGACTAGAAAATCCTTCAGGTAAGTGTTGAACAATTATTGTGGCTGGACAGTTAACAGGAAAATCTCGTAATATTTTTTCTATGGCTTTTGTCCCTCCAGTAGAAGCACCAATAGCTATTATTTTATTAGAACCCTGTGTCACTGTTAGGTTTCTAACAAATTTTGCTTTATTTTCTGATTCCTGTAATTTACTAACTTGTACTAGTGCTGATGTTCTGATAGCTAGAATCAGTTTTCTAATAAATTCTTCATTAAAGTTATTGCTTTGAGGTTTACAAATAACTTCTATCGCGCCTAATTCTAGTGCTTGAAGTGCTTTTTCACTGTTTTGAGGGGTTAGAGAACTTACTATAATTATAGGAAGAGGGAAATATTTCATTAGCTTAGCTAAAAATGATATTCCATCCATTCTAGGCATTTCAATATCTAGTGTAATGACATCTGGTTGTAGCTCAACTATTTTGTCTCGTGCTATATAAGGGTTGTTTGCATAACCTATTACTTCAATATCAGCAAATTTAGACAATTCCTTGGCTAGAATTTGGCACATTATAACGGAGTCTTCTACTATTAAAACTCGAATCATTGCTTTAACTCCTCAATCACAGTTTCTCTTTTGAGACTAGCTGTAAGTTTTAGCTAATTGATAGTTTATATTTAGCAGAAAAGTTTCAAGTATCAGTGTAACTGCCTTAGTATGGTTGCTTCTTCGTCTTCATCAAGTGGTATCAAGTTTTTAGGATCGGTTTTGTAAGAACCGTTCTGAGAAACATTCTTAGAACCATTTGTATTTACATCTTTGGCCAAATTGATTAATAGTCGCTTCATCTGGCGTGTGTCCCTATTAGAATAAGCTTGTTTAGAAACACCATTATCATTAGATTTTTTGTCTCTATCTAGTGAAAGGATAGTTGCTAGTTTTTCGCTTTGATTTAGAGAAAAGCTAGGTATTGGTTTTTCATTTTGATTTTTTTCATTTTGATTTAGAGAAAAGCCAGGGACAACTTTTTCGCTTGATAAATGGAAGCCTGCTACCATTTCAAGTAATTCTTGTGATTGCATAGAGAGTTGTTCTGCTGCATCTGCTGATTGTTGTGTATTAACTAAAGCCTGTTGAGTAACTTGATGCATTTGCTCGATACCTAGGTTTATTTGTTGAATATCTAGGTCTTGTTGGGTAGAAGCAAGAGCTATTGCATTAGTTACCTCATTCATCTTATGAACTTGACCATTAATTTCATCTAAATTAAGGATAACCTCTCTATTAATATTCACTCCATTTTCTGCATTTTTAACAGACTCCTCTATTAGATTAGCAGTATGTCTAGCAGCTTCAGCACTACGTTTAGCTAAACTACGTACTTCTTCAGCTACTACTGCAAACCCTCTACCTGCATCACCTGCCCTAGCAGCTTCAACAGCAGCATTAAGTGCTAATAAATTAGTCTGAAATGCAATCTCATCAATAGTTTTAACAATCTTAGCAGTAGCATCTGAGGAGATTTTAATCTTATCAATAGCTTGAGAAAGGCGTTTCATACTATCAACCCCTTTCTCTGTACTACTACGAGCAGTTTCAGATAGCATTTGGGCTTCTTTAGCACTACTAGCATTACTCTTAGTCATAGAGCCAATTTCTTGTAGGCTATGAGATATGTTTTCTAGAGAACTAACCTGTTCACAGACACCTTGAGCAAGAGATTGATTACCATCGCTAATTTGGCCTGAAGCTTCAGTAACTTGTTCAGCAGACATTACAACCTGAGAAAGTGTATCTAAAAGATTACTTACAGCAGTATTAAGGGCCTCTTTTATGGTGGTAAAATCTTTTGCATAACTGCCTTGCATTCTAGTTGTTAGGTCACGTTTTGCTACGTGTTGGAGTACATAGGATACATCTTTTAGCGGTTTAGTAATCACCCAAGTAAGGGTAAGCCCAAGGGCTAAAGCTATTAGTATAGAAAGAGTTATAATTATATAAAGTGTATTTTTTGTGGTCAAAAAATCACTTTCAGAGCTTTCATACTCAAGTTTAGCTAATTTAAGTTCTACTGAAACTAGATAAGAAAATTTTCCAGAAATAGGGTCTATTTTTGGATATAGCTCATCAATAATAAATGTTGTTAGCTGCTGCTTATTTTCTTGATGAAAAATATCTTCTAACTTACTTAAGGATACATCGGTTGATTTTAATAATTCTTCTATTTCTTTTGTTATTTCTTTTTCCTCATCATTAATATGGCTATCTTTGTATTTACCCCATTTTTGGTTAATAGTTGCACGAGCTTCTTCTAAACTGTTACGACCTTCTGTCCAACTAATATTGCCATTACGCACTTTATGACATGCAGCAACAATATTAACTGTATACATGTCAGCAATTATTTTTAAGTCTTCTAAAGGTGCTAACCTATAGGTATAAAATTGCTTTAGTCGACTTTGCACTTCAAACATATTTTGAATTCCAAAATAACCAACAAAAGCACAAAGTAAAGCTACAATACAAAAACTTGTGACAAGTTTGGGACCAATATTGATATTCTTAAACATAACTGTTGCCCTTTCTTTAAGAACTTTGATGTTTAAACGGCTAAAGAAAAATCACCAGAATGATCTTGTGTTTTTAATAAACCTTCTGTTGTTAGTAGAGTGTTTAATTCATTATTGGATAGCACATAATCTATATTTAACAGTAGTTTAACTTGGCCATTTTCTTTGCTAACACCTAACAAATAATTAACATCTAAAAAGTTATTAAAATCTGGAACACTGTCTATTTCTGCTTCATTAATAGTAACTACTTCTGACACTTTATCAACAATAATACCTATCTCTATGCCATTAGCTCTTATTACTATAATGCAAGTTTCAGGAGTATAGTCTTGAAAAGGTACACCAAATTTTAAGCGTAGGTTTATTATAGTAATAATTTTACCTCTAAGATTAGTTAGCCCACATATAAACTCTGGGGTGTGAGGGATAGGAGTAATGGGTATTAGGCTAATAATTTCTTGTACTTTTAGTATCTCAACACCATATTCTTCCCCTGCTAAAAAGAAAGTTAAAAACTTTCCCCCACAACTAGGTTTTGTTGTTTGTTTGTTTGTTACTTTTGAAGTTATACCATTATTTTGAGACATCAAATTACTCCTTTGAGTTGGGGATATCATTAGTGTATTTTCTAGTCTATGCTCTAGTTTATTTTCCAAAACTAGTTCGTTGCCCCCTAAGTTGCGAGCTAAAGAAAAGAGTTCTACTATATCTAGTATTAAACCTACGCCCCCATCACCTAAAATTGTAGCTCCAGAAATAACAGCCATTTTGCTAAGTGTTTTATCTATAGATT
>JAHFUF010000138.1:0-3822 GCA_023265235.1 Blastocatellia bacterium | reverse complement strand
ACAACTTGTTGTTGACATAAGAGTTCATCAACTAATAAAGCACAACGTTTGTTATCATCAGACAAAACTATTAATAAACCTTGTGTAGGATCTTCAACTGCTTGTTTTATGTTAAATAGTTTGTGTAGGCGAAAAAAAGGCATTAGCTCACCACGAAGCAGTACCATTTCACTACGACCTGCTAGAGTAGAAAGCATTTTACTGCTAGGGCGAAAACTAAAATGAATAGAGTTTGTTGGTAAAATATACTGTTCTTTACCAACCTTAACTATCATTCCATCTGTAATAGCTAGGGTCAAAGGCAGTTTTATAGAAAAAGAAACCCCTTTTCCTTCCTGTGAGTTAATAGCAATACTTCCACCAAGAGACTCTATATTGCGTTTAACCACATCTAGCCCTACGCCACGCCCGGACAAATCTGTTACTTTTTCTGCTGTAGAAAAGCCAGCAGCAAAAATAAGGTTAAATATTTCTTGTTTTGTTAAAGTTTGCTCAGGTTTTATTAAACCCTTGTTGGATGCTGCTTTAAGGATTTTATCGGGATTTAAACCACGACCATCATCAACCAATTCAATTACTACATTACCACCAGCATTGTAAGCAAAAAGCTTAACTAATCCTTTAGGTGCTTTGCCATTACCTACTCGCTCTTCTGACGTTTCAATACCATGGTCAATAGCATTTCGCAGCATATGAACCAAAGGATCGCTAATAAGTTCTACCATATGGCGATCAATTTCGGTTTCTTCGCCTTGTGTAATAAAGTTGACTTGTTTATTACATTTATATGTCAAATCACGTACTAAACGAGCCATTTTTTGGAACACAGATTTAAGTGATACCATTCGTATTGATAGGCTTAGATCTTGCAACTCACGAACTATTTTGCTTGCTTGTGTAACCTTACGAGATAAATCATAGTATTTACCCACAGCAATCATAGGGTCTTGGACAAGCATAGAATGCGAAATTACTAGCTCACCAATCATATCCATTAAGCTATCTAGTCTACTAGTACGCACTTTAATAAAGGTTTCTTCGTTACCATTTTTATTAAGTAACTGAGTTTGATTTAATTGAGTTGAATATAAAACCTTGTTATCAGACTGTATTCCTGTCTCAGTCATAGTCTTAATACAAGATTCTAATAGATTCTCTTTTTCAAGTGGTTTAACAGACTCAAGTGGTTTAACAGACTCAAGTGGTTTAACAGACTCAAATGGTTTAACAGACTCAAATGGTTTAGGGTTTATTAAAACTTCTTCTTTAGTTGTTACTGAGGTTGGTATAGCATTGGATCGTATCTTTACTTGGTTTTCTATCATGAACTCAGTATTATCTAGCAGAGTAATTAAAGAATCATAATCTGATGGTGTAATTGAAGGTTTACCATTTAGAGTGTCTTCTAAGCTTTTTAACAAAGCTTTTAATAAGTCTATAGAACGCAGTGCTAACTCTACATAAACCCCTGTATAACGAACTTCACGATCACGTATTCTACCTAGCAATGTTTCTGCTTGATGAGATAATTCACAGAGTTTTTTTAGTTTAAGAAAGGCTGATGTACCTTTGACCGTATGAAAAGCGCGAAATATTGTATTAATAGCTTCTAAGTCATCAGGATCATTTTCTAATACTAATAATGCAGCTTCAGCCGCTTCAATATATTCATAGCTTTCAACAATAAACTCTTTTAATAAGTTAAAATCTGAATCATCTAATGCTAGTAAATCTACTTCGGGTGTAGGTAGCCTTGTATTATCTTTATAATTATCTTCTTGTTTATACTGGGTTAATACCTTTGTAGAAGAATCACAAACTGTTTGTTTGTTAGTTGGGTTTTCTAGCATCTGTGTAGATTTTTCAACAAGCTGCCCAATCATATTAAGAGCTTCTTGTTTGTCAGAAACCTTTCCTTCAATCAAATTTTCTGTAATTTGTTTAATTTGAGAAATATTATTAGTAATAAAGCTTGGAAACGACTTACTTTCTAAAAACTGGGCTAACCCATCCCTTAGTTGTGTAAGTTCAAAAGCATTGTCTATATTAATTTGATTTACTAGTAGGGCAATATCATCCAAAGACGTTATGGAAGGTAAGACAATATCTGTTGTATTAACAGCATTTATCTCAATTAAGGCATTTTCTAACACCTGTCTAGCCTGCTTTAGCATTGCTAGGCAAATAGGATTTTCTTGTGATGAAAAAAATTGCCCAACAGCTACTATGGCCCCATTTATTGTCTTACCTAAGAAATTTGATGTGTCTACAGATGGCTGTTGATATATAACCTGTAAAGCTTCAAGACATAACTCTAATAAACCCAGCACATCTAGTAAATCCGATGGGATTTGTGCTATTAAATCTTCCAAAGCGGCCCCAACTTGAATAATGGTTTGGGTAGAACAACCATTAAGACTCAGCAAAAGTAGGCGTATTTGGGATAAATTTTTAATAATCTCTTTATTATTTTCCATTTAATGTCTCTATAAATTTAACGCCCAAAGATAAATCAATGAGCTATTAAACTTAGTGATTAGTTATTACTTTTACCCAAAAAGGAAGATCGTTTATTAGAAAGTGTAGACAAAAAGACAAAAACCCTTCTAGTAAAAGAACTTTTACTTCATTTCCTGCAATAACAACAGGTAAAGACATTTGCACAATAAGCTCTTGTTTTTCTAAAAAAGCTGTTATCGTGCCAGCAAGAATATTAATTAATTCTCCTATTATGTCTGCCATATCAGGACTGTCATAAGGAATATCAAAACCCATAAAACTTTTTGCAAAATAAGTAGCGGTTTCTTTTGGTACTCCAAACATTACTGAAAAAGAAACTGTTCCAGAAAAAGACATAATACCTACATAACCATCTTTACAGCCATCCTTGCCTTCTTTCTGGTAAAGAGGTGCCAGCCCACAGATTTTCGTAAGACTACTTTCTGTAGTAGCATGATGAATGCTGTGTTTTAGCACATCTTGATAAACAAAAATAGTTTCATGCTTTTTATAATCGGTAGAGTTATTTGTAGTAGAGTGCATTTTTATCCCTTTCCTAGTAATCTACTAAAAAAACCTGGGGCAGATTTTCTAATAGTTGAATCTGGAGGAGGTAAAACCAACTTAGAAGACTCTGTTTTTGCTACCACTTCTTCCTGGGATTTAGTTATATTTGTTATTACTTCGCTCAGTTTGTTGCGAACCTCTTCAACTGTAAAAGGTTTGGTAATATAACAGGTTATACGAGCGTCACTATAGGCTTTTGCTTGCTTACTTTCTGCGCTTTCACTAGTTATCATCACGATTGGTATATGTTTTGCGCTACGCATTGAACGTACATGACGAGCAAAATCTAGCCCATTTAGTTGAGGCATATTCCAATCAACAAAAAGAATATCAAATTTTTCTGGATCAAAAACGCTCATTGCTTCAGAGCCATCTCCTACTTCTGTAAAGTCAAAATCTGCTAACCCTGTCTTACAAAGTGAATCCTTAACCAGATTACGCATAACTCTAGAATCATCTATGACTAACGCTCGTAATTTAGGTTTAACTTCTTCCATAAGTTTTCTCCTAAGAGGTACATCTATTTATCTTGATTCTCTTATCGACCAGATTACGTAAACACATTAGTAAAAAAATAAATAACTTATATATTTATCAATATGTTATTAGGGTTTTATTAGGATTTTATTAAAGGTTTATTAAGAAGCAGGGTTATCTATAATATTAAGAGCTAGTTACCCTTAATTACCAAGAAGGCCAGTATTCTAATTTAATCACATGTTTAAGCCATCTAAATGCAATGCTATATCCTGTTTG
>JAHFUF010000137.1:5346-9550 GCA_023265235.1 Blastocatellia bacterium | reverse complement strand
GCGAAATAATTGTAGCCCTGGGCATAAGCCCTGGGGTTTCAGCAAATTAAATCTTTAAGCTACGAAGTAGCGAAAGAATAAAAACAAATGTTGTTTATTCTTTCGCCCCGTTGGGGCTTTGTCTCTATCTCATTGCAAACCCAGGGCTTATGCACTGGGCTACAATTATTTTGCCCTTTCAGGGCTTTCGGAATTTGGAAAATTAAATAGCCCTGACACAAAGCTAAGCTCAATGATTATTTAAGTTTTAGGTAAAGAGAAAATTTTTTTTAGCTTAACACTAAAGTTAAGGAAATTACTTGCCGATACAAATAGTATTTGGGTTCCAAAGAAAAGTAACTAGAAGGGAAATTACCATGAAAAAAAACATTCTTGTTATAGATGATTTGGCAGATAATCGCTTAATTCTTAGAATTTACTTATCAAAACAAGGCTATAACGTAACAGTTGCTAAAGATGGAGCAGAAGCTTTAACAATGATTGCTACTAGCAAGCCAGCACTAATCATAAGCGATGTAATGATGCCCAAGATGGGAGGTTTTGAATTTTTAGAAACCCTAAAATCAAAGGTTTTGTTTGGTAATATTCCTGTTATTCTTATGTCAAGCAAAGAGAAAGCCCTAGTTAACCCTATAGCAAAAGATTTAATGGCGCATACTTTCTTAGAAAAACCTATTGATCTGGCTAAACTTAAAAGAGTTGTACAGTCTATATTATCTAATTCGCCTTCTTTATCAGTAGCTTAATCATGATACTTACTAGTTATAACACATAGTGGCTGTGACTACTCATTAAATCGTTAGAAATAGACCTATCAAACAACATTAGGGCTGTAGTGTTGTCTTGCGATTAATACGCTCGATTTGCTTGGTTACATACATAATTTTAAGTATAGAGTAGATTAAATAGGAACAACGTCCAACTTTCGCGCTTAGCTGAGTTACAGTTAATTGCTCTGTTTTTAATGTTTCAAAAACAACTTTAGATAAACCCATTAAAGCTTCTTCTCCAAGCCAAAGCAATTGATTTTTGGTAGGAATGAAAATATCTTGAGGATGAATTTTTCTAGTCATTTCTTGTAGTTCGTCTTGTTGACGAGCAGCTTCTATTAGTAAAACAGCAGCAGGATGAAAAATATCATATTGGCTATCGCCTGTATGTTGAATTGGAAGGCTCTTAAAATCAAAACTTCCTTCTTTTAATGGTGGTTGGAAAAGTTGATAAAAAGCATCTTCTCCTACTAAAGTCCCTAGAAAAGCACCTCGAATTTCTCCATCTTCAAAATTTACTTGTGCTAAATGCTCTTGATTATTAGCTATAGCTAGTGTTCCAGTAAGCCTAGAACTAACAATAGTTTGAATAATTGTGGTTAAATCAAAAAATTTTAAGCTACCACGAAATTGTTCTCTACGATCTATCCTAGTATTTTTTGTTAATGCCTCTAAACGTTGAGCAAATAATGTAGAAAGAGAACGCCCAAATTCTGGCAAAATGTCTAGTAGAGATAAAAATACAGCACGGCTAATAGTAAAAATCTCTCCACCGCCTGGCATACGAGCATAAGAACTATAGGTTGAGCCAGTTAGCATTTTAAGCTCTCCTAAAGAAGTAGACGATCCCATATAAGCAACAGCACGTAAACGACCAGGTTCGTCTTCTCTGCAAATTTCTACTATTCCATTTTTTATTACATAAAACTGGTCAGATGTTTGATCAGATTCAAAGATTATATCACCAGGGTGTATCTTAAGAATTTTTCCATGATTATAAATAACCTTTAAGATTTCTTCGCTTAGTCCACTAAAAGTGTCACAGTCTTTAAGAAATTTAACATCTGGAACATTTAATAACGTTTCTGTTTCCATGAATTAATACTTTGTTTGGCTAAATAGCTAATTTGTCATGTTAGGGTAATTAAAGATGTTTTGCTGTCGCTTATATTATCCTAGGATTAAAGACACAGCAACAATTACTGTGACTCTAAATGATAAAGATTGTTGTTAGTCTAAGTGATAAAGGGTATTGTTAGTCTGAGAAAACAGTAGCATAGCTATAGATCCCTGTGTTATTTTGGAATAACTCCAAGAATAAATATCAATATACCTAGTTATTTTAGCAACTAGGCTAGCTCTGATGGGGTGGTTAACTTCATGGCAACAAAAGGAAAATTTTTGGTTATCACTTCAGTTTTTGCGTCTTCTGACATAGGTAATATTCGTGATAACAATGAAGATAACTTTATTATTGCCAATTTAGTAACATCACAGACTTATACTTTTCCTCAAGCCATTAAACAACCAATAGAAAAAAATCGACTCTTAATGGCTGTTTCTGATGGAATGGGAGGTGCTCAAGGTGGCGAAATTGCAGCAGCAATAGCAGTTTATGGTCTAAAGCTAGAGTTAACACGCTTGATGAAATCCGAGAATAGTAATAATGAAGTAGACTTATTAGTTAAGGCTTTAGAAAAGGTAAATCAGTTAATTTGGCAAACCAGTAGAGAAAACATAGAGTTACAAGGAATGGGTGCTACTATTACAGCAATATTAGTTTCTGGTAATCGCGCCTATATTGCTGAAGTAGGTGACTCACGTGCTTATATAATACGTGATAAAAAAATTAAGCAAATTACTACAGACCAATCACTATTTGAAATTCTTTCAAAAACAGGCTCTGTTAAAAAATTGTTACCATCAGAAAATACACGTAATATTATTTTACAGTCAATGGGGGGTCAGGAAAAAATACATGCTGCTGTTACTACTCTAGAAATTCATGTAGGAGATTATTTACTACTATGCTCAGATGGTCTATCTAATATGCTTTCTTCATCAGAAATATGTGCATTTATTGATAAATCTCCAAACCTAGAAAGAGCAGGGGCTAGAATGATTGAATTAGCCAAAGAAAGAGGAGGAGACGACAATATTACTGTAGTAATAGCAAATTTTGAAGGCAATGGCTTGTCAAAAACTGGTAATAGGAGTATTACTCAATCAATGGAAGTGTTAACAGCTTTCAATCCTTTGACTAAAGACCTAGAGCATCGTATATGCCGTGTTACTCAACAAATGGGGTCAGGAGAATTAAAAGAAAACCCTGATCTAATATTTCGCTCTACTTTAGGTATTATGCCACCAACAGAGTATCCTTACCGTAGCCAAGCCTTGAGTGAAAGTGATAAATCTATAGAGTTTCTTTATGGGGCAAGCAAACAATTATCTTCTGTTATTGCCCAAATACAACAATTAGAGTCTTGGTTAGAAAACCAAGGTAATCTTGACGCAGAACTACAAAAGGCAATTGTTCATTTGGAATATGCAATAAAAAACACTCAGAAAATAGAAATAGTGGCACGTAAAGCGCGTGCCTTGATAGAACGTTTGAGCACAAAACCTAGTTACCCTTTAGATAAATAAAAATAGCCTTTTAGCTGTTTAATAAGACTAAACGGAAAAATGTTATTTCAATCTTTTGGGGTTCGATTTAGAATAAGCAAAATTTTAAGGAGGTAGCAGTGAGATTTACTGAAGAAGTCCCACGATGTTCGTTTTGTCATAAATCGAACCGGGAAGTAAAAAAATTAATTGCTGGCCCATCTGTTTATATTTGTAATGAATGTATTAACATTTGTAATGATATTTTGGTAGATAGTACTAAAGAAGTTGAACCGCAACAGTCTGGCCTTCCTGCTCCAATGGAGATAAAACGCTTTCTTGATCAATATGTAATCCAACAAGATGAAACTAAAAAACGTTTAGCTGTTGCTGTTTATCAACACTATAAACGTATTGCAGTTGCTAAGAAAAAGGGCACTACCAATAAAAAAGCTGATGTAGAAGTTCAAAAAAGTAATGTTTTATTAATTGGGCCTACAGGAACAGGAAAAACCCTACTCGCTCAAACCTTAGCTAGAATGCTTGATGTACCATTTTGTATTGCTGATGCTACTACCTTAACAGAAGCTGGTTATGTTGGTGAAGATGTAGAAAATATTATTAGTAAACTACTAGAAGCGGCTAATGGCGATATAGAACAAGCCCAAATGGGAATAATTTATTTAGATGAAATAGATAAAATTTCCCGTAAAGATGATAATCCTTCTGTAACACGAGATGTTTCTGGTGAAGGCGTACAGCAATCTTTATTAAAAGTCCTAGAAGGCACAGAAATTTTTGTCCCTCAAGCACGAGGTGCTCGTTAT